>NZ_AQPL01000192.1:0-5090 GCF_000395345.1 Cupriavidus sp. WS
GCTGCGGCCCCGCCGGCGCCGCGGCGGGGTCCGCGCGGCAGGTCAGCCTGCCGTGTCGATCTGCGTGTCGATCTGCTTGTAGAGCACCGGGTAGTAGCGGTCGGCGTCGCCCGCGCCGCAACTGCGCGCGAGGACGTCCGCCGTATGCCGGCCCACGGTGGCCGCCACGCCGGCGGCCTCGGCCAGCTCCAGCGCCAGCGAGACGTCCTTGAGCGCATAGCGCGCCGGGAAGCGCCCGCCCGGGAAATCGCCGGGCAGCAGCGCCTGGCGCCCCTGCACGCGCACCGCGCGGCAGTCGGCGGAGCCGAGCTCGATGGCGTGGAACAGCACGTCGCCGTCCACGCCGTGGCGCCGGGCGATCGCCAGCACTTCCGCCAGCGCGTGCACGGTCTCGAACAGGAAGGTGTTGTGCAGGATCTTCACCACCTGCCCGGCGCCCGCCGGACCGCAGTGCGTGATGTCCGTGCCCATGCAGCGCAGGTAGGGCATCAGCGTGTCCAGCGTGCCGGCGCTGCCGCCCGCCATGATGCTGAGCGTGCCGGCGATGGCCGCCTCCGGCATGCGCGCCACCGGCGCATCGGCGAACGCATGGCCGCCGGCGGCGGCCAGCGCGGCGAGCGACTGCGTGACGCGGACCGAGGTGGTGCCGGTGTCGGCCAGCGTGCCGCGCCGGCCCGCCGCCGTCCAGGTGCGCAGGACCTCGGCGCCGACCGACTCGGTGGCGCGGCCGTCGGCCAGGCACAGGAACACGATGTCGGCGGCCTGCGCCAGCGCCGCCACCGACGGCGCCACCGCGGCGCCGGCCTCGCACGGGCCGGCCGCGCGGGCCGGGTCGAGGTCGAAGCAGGTCACCGCGGCGCCCGCCTTGCGGGCCAGGTTGGCGCACATCGGCGCGCCCATCACGCCCAGGCCGATGAAGCCCAGGCGCGGCGCGGCGCCGCTCATGCCAGCCCCCACATCACGGTCTTCGGCTCCTGGTAGGTGCGGATGCCGTAGAAGCCCTTCTCGCGCCCGCTGCCGCTTTCCTTGAAGCCGCCGAACGGCACCGAGACCGACAGTTCCTTGTAGGTGTTGATCCACACCGTGCCCGCTTCCAGCGCGCGCGCCACGCGCCACGCGCGGGGCATGCTCGCGGTCCAGATGCCGGCGGCCAGTCCGAACGCGGTGCCGTTGGCCTGGCGCAGCAGGTCGGCCTCGTCGTCGAACGGCAGCACGCACAGCACCGGGCCGAACACTTCCTGCTGGCACAGCCGCGCGTCGTTGGCCAGGCCGGCGACGATGGTCGGCAGGAAGAACGCGCCGCCGGCCAGCGCCGGGTCCGCCGGCCGCGTGCCGCCGGCCAGGATGTGGCCGCCGTCCTGCGTGGCCATCGCCACCATCGACTCGACCTTGTCGCGATGGATGAACGACGACAGCGGCGAGACCTGCGTGGCCGGGTCGTCGGGCAGGCCCACCTTCAGCTCGCGCGCGCGCGCCACCAGCCGCGCCACGAACGCATCGTGGATGCCGCGCTCCACGAACAGGCGCGTGCCGGCGATGCACGATTGCCCGGTGGACGAGAACACGCCGTACAGCACGCCGTCGAGCGCCTTGTCGAGGTCGGCGTCGGCAAACACGATGTGGGGCGACTTGCCGCCCAGCTCCAGCGCCACCGCGGCCATGCGCTGCGCGGCGGCGCGCGCGATGGCCTTGCCGGTGGCGGTGCCGCCGGTAAACGAGATCAGCCGCACGTCCGGATGCGCGACCAGCGCGCCGCCGGTCTCCTGGCCGAGCCCCGTCACCACGTTGAGGATGCCCGGCGGCAAACCCGCCTGCAGCGCCAGCGCGGCCACGCGCAGCGCCGGGCCGGGCGTGAACTCGGACGGCTTGAGCACCACCGCGTTGCCAGCCGCCAGCGCCGCCGCCACCTTCTGCGACTCCAGCGTCAGCGGCGAATTCCACGGCGTGATGGCGGCCACCACGCCGAACGGCTCGTACACCACCAGCGACAGGTGGTTGCCGCGCGCGGGCGCCACCTCGGACGGCATCACCTCGCAGATGCCGGCGAAGTAGCGGTAGGCGTTGGCGCCGGCCAGGGCCTGGTCGCGGCATTCCTGCAGGCGCTTGCCGTTTTCCTGCATCTGGCGCTGCGCCAGCCACTCGGCGTCGGCCTCGATCAGGTCGGCCAGCCGGCGCAGGATGGCCGCGCGCTTGTGCGGCAGCATGTCGCGCCACGCGGGGTCCGCCTGCGCGGCCTTCGCGGCGGCCACGGCGCGCTCCACGTCGGCGGCGCTGGCCGCGCCGATCAGGCCGTTGAGCGCGCCGGTGGCGGGATTGCGGGATGCGAACGGCGTGCCTTCGCCGCGGGTCCATTCGGCGCCGATCAGGAACGGCTGGACGTCTTGGTCTTGCATGGAGTCTCCTTTATTTGGCGGTGCGTGCCGCACCTTTGCGTGAAGCCGACTCTCTCATGCCGGCAGGCGCGGCACAAATGAGAAAAACTGCGCCGTTGCCCAACCTGTGGTTAGGCAACGGCGCGCGTGGCCTGCGCTCGACCCACATCTGGACCATGTCTGGACCACCCCGCCGGCATGTCGCATTCCGGTTCAGGCGCTGTCGCGTCCTGGTTTGGCCGCGCGCGCGCCGGCCCATAGAGTGGACGCATTCATTCAACGGGGAACGTCATGGCCTCACACATGCAGCTACGCTTGCGGGCTTCGGCCTGCCTCTTCGCCGTCCTGGCCTGCGGGACGGCTTTCGCCGAGAGCTGGCCGGCGCGGCCCATCACGCTGGTGGTGCCGTTTCCGGCCGGCGGCGGCACCGACCTGGTGGTGCGCTCCGTGCAGCAGAAGCTGCAGGGCGAGCTCGGCCAGCCGGTGGTCATCGACAACCGCAGCGGAGCCGGCGGCACCATCGGCTCCACCTTCGTCGCGCGCGCCGCGCCGGACGGCTACGTCATCGGCGTCGCCACCACCAGCACGCACGCGGTGAGCGCGAGCGTCTATCCCAGGCTGCCGTACCGGCCCGCCACGGATTTCGCCTATGCGGGTTTCATCGGCACCTCGCCCTACGTGCTGGCCGTCAACAGCGCGGTGCAGGCCACCAGCGCCCGCGACCTGATCGACAAGCTGCGCAGCGGCAAGGCGCAGCACAGCTTCGGCTCGGTCGGCGTGGGCACGGTCTCGCACCTGATCGGCGAGCAGTTCCGCAAGCTCGCCAACGTGCCGATGACGCACGTGCCCTACCGCGGCGCGGCGCCCGCCTATACCGACCTGATGGGCGGGCAGATCGAGATCATGTTCGACAACCCGGTCGGGCTGGCGCCGTACATCAAGGCGCACAAGCTCACGGCGGTGGCCACCACCGCGCCGACGCCGCTGCTCGCCGGCGTGCCCACCTTCGCCAGCCAGGGCATCGGCGATTTCTCGCAGGAACTGTGGTACGGCCTGGCGTTTCCCAAGGGCACGCCGGCGGCGATCGTCGCGCGCATGAACGGCGCGCTCAACAAGGTGCTCACCGACAAGGACGTGGTCCGGGACCTGGCCGAGAAAGGCGTCACCGCCCGGCCCGGCACGCCGGCGGAAATGCAGGCCGCCGTGGCGCGCGACATCCCGTACTGGGGCGCCATCGCCAGGTCCGTGGGAGCGACGATTGAATAAGCCGGCCTCGATGCGGGTGCCCGGCCCGGGCGAAGTCGTGGTGATCGACGTGTTCGTCGGCACGCATGACGGCAATGGCAGCGGTAGCGGCGGCGGCAACCCGGTGCCGCTGGTGGCCGACGCGCGGGGCATGAGCGCCGCCGCCATGCAGCAGGTGGCGGCCGCGCACGGCCACGAGTCCGCCTTCGTGCTGCCGGCGAGCGACGCCGGCTGCGACCTGCGCCTGCGCTTCTTCGTGCCGCAGCACGAGATGGAGATGTGCGGCCACGCCACCGTGGGCACGCTGTGGGCGCTGCGCCAGTGGGGGCGGTGGAGCACGGACACGGCGCGCGTGGAAACGCTCAGCGGCATCGTGGAAGCGCGCTGGGACGCCGCGGCGCGGCGCGTGTGGATCTCGCAGCCGGCCGTGCGGGCGCGCCCGCTCGCCGCGCCCGAGCGCCGCCGGGTTGCCGAGGTGCTGGGACTCGGGCCGGAGGGCGCAGGCTTTGCCATGACCAATGCCGCGACCAGCCGCGTCAAGACGCTGGTGGCGTTGCCGGATGTCGCCATGCTGCATGCGCTGCGCCCCGACTTCGCGGCGATGGAAGCGGCGTGCGCGGCCATCGGCTCCACCGGGCTCTATCCCTACGCGATCGCGCCCGGCGCCGCCAGCGGCCATGCCGTGGCGCACGCGCGCCAGTTCCCGAAGTCCTCCGGCTACCCGGAGGATGCCGCGACCGGCATCGCCGCCGCGGCGCTGTGGGGGCATCTGGCCGGGTCGGGCGCGCTGGCCGGCGCGCACGGCGAGCCATCGGCCCTCGCGGTGCGCCAGGGAGAAAGCATGGGACGGCCGTCGGAAATCCTGGTCGCGCCGCGCTGGTCGGAAACGGGCGCGCCGCGGGGCTGCTGGCTCAGCGGCAAGGTGGCGTGGGCATGACCGCGCCGCCGGAGACACCAGTGACACCGTTGACGCCATTGACTCCATTGACGCCAATGACGCCCGAGCAGCGGCTGGCCGCCGCCGGCCACGCCCTGCCGCCCGCGCCGACGCCGCGCGGCGCCTATGCGCCGTTCTGCGTGGCGGATGAATGGATCGCCGTCAGCGGGCAGACCTGCCGGCGCGACGGCGCGCCCATCGCCGGCATCTGCCGCGCGGAGGCCGACGTGGCGCCGGCCCGGCAGGCCGCGCAGGTCGCCATGCTGAACGCGCTGGCCGCGCTCAAGGCGGCCTGCGGCGGCGAGTTGCGGGACGTGGCCCAGGTCACGCGCGTGCGCGGCTTCATCCGCTGCGGCCCGGACTTCACGCGCCACACCGCCGTGCTGGACGCCGCATCGGAACTGCTGGCGCTGGCCTTTCCGGGCCATGCGCTGCCCGCGCGCACGGCCGTGGGCGCGGCGAGCCTGCCCGACCGGACCTGGATCGAGATCGAACTGGATGCGCGGCTCGCGCCCGCCGGCGCTCAGCCGCCGCCC
>NZ_AQPL01000193.1:0-31751 GCF_000395345.1 Cupriavidus sp. WS
CCCGCCGGCGCTCAGCCGCCGCCCGACGCGCGCAACAGCCGGGTCAGATGACCGCTGCTGGCAAAGCCGAGCTGCTCGCTCACGCGCGCCAGCGGGCGGCCTTCCGCCAGCAGCGCGCGCGCATGCGCGGCCAGCACGCGCCGCCGGATGGCGACCGGGCTGGCGCCGAACTCGGCCTGGCACGCGCGCTGGAGCTGCCGCACCGACACGCCCAGCGCCGCCGCGGCCGCGTCGATCGACGGCAGCGCGCCGTCGCGCTCCAGCGCCGCGGTGAAGCGCCTCGCCATGCGCAGCGCCAGCGAGGCCGGCGCCACCGGCGCCGCCAGCGGCCGGCTCGACATCAGTTGCGCCACGATGGCGCGCACCAGCCAGGCCGAACTGGCCGGCGCGAGCACGGGAGACAGCAGCGCCTCCAGCATGGCGACGGTCGCCCCATCGAGGTGGACCGCGCCGAACATGCTGAACGCGCGCAGGTGCTCGGGCGCGAGGTAAAGCTCGCCATGCTGCTGCCGGCCGGCCTCGGCCACCGTCAGGTGCGTGGTGTGCGCGGGCAGCAGCACCGCGTCGCCGCGCACCAGCCGGGCGGTGACGGCAAGCGTGTCGCCGCCGCCGTGCACGCCGGTACGGCCCGCGTGCGGTTCCCACACGCTCTTGAGCCGCCCCATGCGCGGCCACAGCAGCATGCCGCAGTCGTGCGTGTGCCACTCGCGCCGGAAATCCGCCTGGCGGCTGTCGTGCAGCGCGAAGCCGTGCGTGGCGGTCAGGTGGAGCTTGGGGGAAAGATGCGCGGGAGCGGGCATGGCGTGCGGGGCTCGGACGGGAAAACGGCCTGGATGGATCATACCCCGAGGCCGGCCCGGCGGACTTGCCGCGCCGGTGCCGGCGCAAACCCGGCATGCCGGGGAGTCCGCTTCCCGCCGCCGATGCCGCCGCCGATGCCGGCGGCCACGCGCGTAAACAAAAAAAAGCGCCGCGGCCCACGGGCAACGGCGCATGGCGGCCATGCGGCAATCAGCCGCGCGCGTCGTCGTGGTCGGTGGACATGGCCACGTCTTCCCAGCGCGCCAGTTCGTCCTCGACGAAGCGGTTGGTCTCGCGGATCTTGCTCACGGTGTCGGAGCCCAGCGGCAGCCGCAGCGGCGGCTCGGCGCTGTCGGCCAGTCGCAGGATCGCCGCCGACAGCTTGTGCGGGTCGCCCGGCTGCTTGTGGTTGGCGGCGGCCATCATCGTGCGCATGGCGCCCACCGTGTCGGCATAGGCGTCGATCTGGCGCGCCGTCGACACCATCGAGGTCGACTCCAGGAAGTCGGTGCGGAAGAAGCCCGGCTCGACCACGGTCGCGTGGATGCCCAGCGGGGCCAGCTCCTGGCGCAGCGCCTCGGTGATGCCTTCCAGCGCGAACTTGGTGGCGCCGTACACGCCCCAGCCGGCATACGAGGCATAACCGCCGATCGACGAGATATTGATGACGTGGCCGCTGCCCTGCGCGCGCATGGCGGGCAGCACCGCGCGCGTGACGCTCAGCAGGCCGAACACGTTGGTGTCGAACTGGCGGCGCGTTTCCACGTCGCTGGCTTCCTCGACCGCGCCGAGCAGGCCATAACCGGCGTTGTTGACCAGCACGTCGATGCGGCCGAAGCGCGCCACGGCCTCCTGCGCGGCGGCAATCGCGTCGGCCTCGCTGGTGACGTCGAGCCGTGCCGCCAGCAGGTCGGGATGCTCGCCGAGCACCGCGATGACGGCTTCGGGATTGCGCGCGGTGGCGACCACGCGGTCGCCACGGTCCAGCGCGTCGCGCGCGATCAGCGCGCCGAAGCCGCGCGAGGCGCCGGTGATGAACCAGACCTTGGCGGGCTGGCGGGTGGACTGGGTGTGCGTATGCGTGTGCGTGCGGGACTGCGACATGATCGATCTCCTTCGGGTTGGGTTCCGGTTGCGGCTGTCTTCGTGACGTACCGCGGCTTTGGAGTCTTCATGGTAGGAGCCAGTCCATTGGCAAACTAGATAGCGCTTGTTTGTCTTTTTAACAACTTCCTGTTGTGAATTGCGCGCGCGGCCCGACAGCCGGAAAAACAGGAAAGGCGGCGTGCGGAGCCGGCCCGCTTCATGCAAAGGATTCTTGATCTTTCACGTTTCCTGGCGCTTCCAGCTCAGTCCGGCGGCCAGTGCCAGCGCCGCGCCCACGGCCAATGAGGCCACGGCAAAGCCGAGCCGCACGTCCCGGGCGCTTGCCCCATCGGGCGCGATCGAGATGAATAGTCCGCCGATCATGGCGACGCTTACCGCGGCGCTGATCTGCAAGGTGGCGGTCACCAGGCCCGAAGCCAGCCCCGCCCAGCGGGTTTCGACATGGTCCACGTTCAATCGCACCAGCGCAGGCAGAGCGATGCCTTGTCCGGCGCCGATCAGAAACAAGGGCAACGCGAGCCAGGATGGCGCGCCGGCGCAAGCCAGCGCCGCGACCATGGCCAGACCGAGCACCTCCAGGATCATGCCGGCCGCGGCGGTGCGGGACCCCATCCGCCGGGCGATGCGCGGGCCGCACAGTGGCCCGAGAAAGAAGCCGATGCCGAGCGGCAGGATGGCCAGGCCGGCTGCCAGTGCATCGTGGCCCAGACCGGCCTGTTCGTACACGGCGAACACCAGGAAGAACGCGGCGAGCGAATAGAAGAAGAATGTCGATGCCAGGCTGCGCCGCAACCCGCTCACGGCCAAGAGCGAGGGCAGCACAAGAGGCGTCCCGCCGGCGAGCTCCTGTGCCTTTTCGTACCGCCAGAAGGCCCACAACAACGGCGTGCTCAGGATCAGCAGCGCCAGGCACCACCACGGCCAGTGGTGCTCCCGCCCTTCGATGAGCGGTACCACAAGGGCCAGCAGGCCAGCCGCCAGCAGCAATGCCCCCGGCACGTCCAGGCGGGCCGAGCGCCCGGCTCTGCTTTCACGCAGAAGCACCAATGCCGCCGGAACGGCAAACACGATGATGGGAAGGTTGATCAGAAAGACGCTGCGCCACCCCAGGCCCCATGGACTGGCCGAAACCAGCACGCCGCCCAGCAGTTGACCGCCCACGGAAGCCAGGCCGAATGTCGCGCCATATAGGCTGAGCGCGCGATTCTTCTCGCTTGCCGGAAAGATGGCGTGTATTGATGCCAACGATTGTGGTGCCATGATCGCCGCGGAGATCCCTTGCAGCAGCCGGCCGACGACGAGCATGCCCGGTGACGGCGCCAGGCCACACCATGCCGAAGCGATGCCAAAGCCGACCATGCCGCCTGCGAATACGCGCTTTCGGCCATACAGATCACCTAAGCGACCGCCCAGGATCAGCGTGACGGCATAGGCCGCGGCATACACCGAGATCACCAGTTGCGAGACATCCGACGATGCTTGCAGGCCCGTCCGCATGGCGGGGAGCGCCACGTTGACGATGAAGAAGTCCAGGGGCGGCAAGAGCGTGCCGGTCAGCAGGACAACCAGGGCGAGCCAGCGGCGGGTGTCAGGGGCCGCTGCCTCGGGGGCCCGGGTCAACGTAGTCATGACGTGCGCGCCTTAAAGTGCAACCGCTCGAACACGCAGCGGGGCGATGGCGGTGAAGCGCGGCACATCGGCCATCACGGCGGAGACTTCGGGTGACGCAAATGCGGCTTCAAGCGCCGCTTCATCCCGGAAGACGCATTCACAGAGGGCAAGCGTTCCTGCCTGCGCGGCCGCGGGAAAGAATGCGTTCAGGCTGAGCAAGCCGTACTGTTTCCACGCCGTCATGACCAGCGGCAGGTGAACCGCAACGTAGTGGTCACGATCAAAACGATCTTGCGGTGTGCCCTGATAGGTCACATAGACAACAACATGGGAAGCTTCGGTGTTCATGGCTTGAGGTTCCAGATACGACCGCCCCCGGAATAGGCGCGCAGTCGGTCCGTGGGGGACATTGATGACGGGGCCATGATGGCACCCACAGTATTGTCCGTGGACTGCCATTTCTGTATATTTCACGTACATTTTTGAACGGATGTGCATCACATGGAATGGAACGACGTCCGCATCTTCCTGGCGGTAGCGCGCGGGGGATCCTTTGGCGAGGCCGCCCGGAGGCTGGACGTAAGCCATCCGACGGTGGGCCGCCGCATCAAGGTGCTCGAGGATGAAGCCCAGCAACCGCTCTTTCGCCGGACCAAGGACGGGCTGGTGCTGACGGATGCCGGTGACACCGTGCTGGCGCTGGCGGAATCCATGGAGGATTCCGCGCTGTCCATGGAAAGGCGCCTGGCCGGCAACCACGAGCGCCTCGAAGGCATCCTGCGGATTTCGTCGGCGGACTGGTTTGCCGGCCATGTCCTGGCTCCCGTCCTGGTCGAGTTGACGCGCCGTCATCCCGCTGTCGTGCCGGAGGTCATCGCGAGCTATCGATTGCTCGACCTTTCACGCCGCGAGACCGACGTGGCCTTCCGAATCGTGCCGTTCAGCGAACCGGATATTGTCCAGCGCCGTCTGATGCGAATGTCATACGGTCTCTATGCCTCGGCCGAAACCGCGCGGGCATTGCAGAACGACCCGGCATCCGTCGGGGTCATTCTCATGAATACCGCACAATCGCACTTTCCCGACGTGGCCTGGGTACTGGACCGGTTCCCGCTTTGCCGGCGCGTCTTCACAAGCACGAGCCGGACGGTCCAGGCACAGATGTGCCTGAGAGGCATGGGCATTGCGGTGCTGCCAAGGCCGGTTGGCGATGCCGTCTCCGGATTGCGGCGCATCGAGACGCCGGAGCCGCCACCGGCGCGGGATATATGGGTGGGCTATCACCACGACCTGCGGCACATGGAACGCTTGCGGGCGATGCTGGATATCGCCGGCAGGATGCTGTCGGATTCCGCGACCGCAGCGCACTGAGTTGCATCCCTTCAAGGCGATGTCCGCGCCTTCTCGCGCGACAGTTCCGCCACCGCCGCCACGCCCGCCAGATGCAGCAGCGCCTGCTCGGCGCCCCGGCTCGCCGCCGCCACGAAATCGACGAAGCGCCGCACCCGCACCGGCATGTGGCTGCGATGCGGGTAGTACATGTAGAGCCCCACGCTGTTGCTCGTGAGCGCCGGCAGGATCGGCACGAGGCGGCCGGACTTGATGTCGGCGTGCACCGCGTAGGCCGCCAGCTGGCCGATGCCGATGCCCGCGCGCACCGCCTCGACCTCGGCCTCCACGTCGTTGAACGTCACCACCGCCGGCAGCTCCTCGTAGACCAGGTCGCCCTTGAGCGCGATCTCCCACGGCACCAGGCGGCCCGTGACCGGGCGGCGGAATCCGGTGCACTGGTGGCGCCGCAGTTCCTCCAGGCTCTTCGGCTCGCCGTGCCGCGCCAGGTAGTCCGGCGCGGCGCAGATCAGCAGCGGCAGGTCGCACAGGCGGCGCGCCACCAGGTTGGGCCCGGGGCTGGTGCCGGCGCGGAAACCCACGTCGATGCGCGCCTCGACCAGATCGGTGAACAGGTCGCTGAGCACCACGTCGAAGGTCACTTCGGGGTATTCCTCGCGGAAGGCCTTCACCAGCGGCACCAGCACGCGGCTGCCCACCGAGGGCGGCGCGGCCAGGCGGATCAGCCCGTCGCTCTCGCGCCTGCTGGCGCGCACCTGCTCGAGCGCCTCGTCCAGCTGCCGCATGCCCGGGTCGGCCAGCGCGAACAGGCGCGCGCCCTCCGTGGTCAGGCTCAGCTTGCGCGTGGTGCGGTGCAGGAGCCGCACGCCCAGTTCCTGCTCGAGCGTGCGCACCGCCTTGCTCACCGCCTGCGGCGTCACGCCCGCGTCGACGGCGGCCTGGTGAAAGCTCCTGGCTCTTACCACGCCGAGAAACAGGGTCAGTACGCGCGCTTTGTCCATGATCGGCAACGTCGGGTTGGGAAAGCGGCAAGGATAGTACGTCCCACGCACGTGCGGTGCGCCGGTTGCGCAGCCGACACAGCCCGCGCGCGGGCGGCGCGCGCGCGCCGCGGGCGCTTTGTGCGGCACCCCACAAACACGGGTCCGGCCTGCTTGTAGGCTCACTTCTCGCCGCCAGCGCGCCGGCGCGGCAGGGAGGCCGCGCGCGCGGCCAATCCCCGGAAAACACAAAACCGGACGGGAGCGGGACATGCTGCAGGAAGCGTTGCGGGAGGCGTTGCGAGAGGCGTTGCGGGAGGCGATGGAGCGGGCTAGGCAGATCCGGCGCAGCGAACGGTTCAAGTATGCGCTGGCCACCTTCAGCCGGCTGGCGCTGCACGCCCGGCAGCGCCTGAACCCGGGCGTGTTCGCCATCGACATCCACGAGAACTCCGGTTTCTTCTCCGTGCTGCAGATGGTCCTGTTCATCCTGATGTACTGCGAGGAAAAAGGCCTGGTCCCGCGCATCTCCGCGCACGGCCCGATCTACGGCGACCCGGACGGCAGGATCGACTGGTTCTCGACCTTCTTCGAAACCGTGCGGCCGCCGCCGGACGCCGCGCCGGCGCGCAAGGTCAGGACGTCGCGCGTCCACGACCTCGTGCAACTGGGCCTGCGCGGGCGCTACGAAGCCCGGCTCGAACTCAAGAGCGCCAGCGCCCTGTTCCAGGCGCACTACCGGCCCGCGGCCTTCATCCGCGATGAAGTCGACGCGCTGTGCGCCACGCTCGGCATCGGCGAGACCACGCTCGGCGTGCATTTCCGCGGCACCGACAAGCGCCACGAAGCGGAATCCATGAGCTGGGAGGCGTTCTGCCAGGTGGTGGCGTCGACGCTGGCGGAGAACCCGCGCCTGACCAGTCTTTTCGTGTCCAGCGACGAGGCGGCGTTTCTCGATTTCTTCGCCGCGTGGCCGTTCGGCAAGCCCGTGCGCGTGGCGCCGTCGAAACTGCTCGCCGACGGCAGCATGCCGATTCATTTCCGGGGTTACGCCGGCCTGGAAATCGGCCGCGAGGCGCTGGTCTCCAGCCTGCTGCTGTCGCGCTGCGGGTTTCTCGTGAAGACGCCGTCCTACCTGTCGGCGTGGTCCAAGATATTCAACCCGGCGCTGCCGGTCAGGCTGGCATCGCCGCCGCGCCCCGATGCGTTCTGGTTTCCGGACAGCCAGTTGTGGGCCGAGAACGGCATGGCGCCGGCGGCGTGAGCGGCGCGGCGGCGCCCGCCTTCGTCATGGCGGCATCGTGCCGCGCGCGGCGCAAAGCAAAACGCCCCGAATGGCATCCGGGGCCATCGGGACGTTTCCGGCCGGCGCCGCCGGGGCAGGCGCCGCGCGCTTACTTGTCGGTGCCGACCGCCGGCGCCTTCTTGTGGCTGCGAGTCTTCCCATGCGCTTTCGTCATCTTCGAGTCGGTCAGCGCGGAAGCGGTGCTCTGCCTGGCCCCCTGGGTATAGGGGTCGAACTTGTCGTTGGCCCGCGCCGTGTCCGGCACGTAGCCATCCTTGTTCGTCACACGCTGCGGGTCCGGCACGTAGCCGTCCTTGTTGGTGCTGCGCATGTTGTAGTCATAGCGGTCGGCCGGATTCGCCGGGCCGGCGGCATGGACGATACCTGGAACGAGAACGGCAATTGCCAGCGCGATAGCGATTTTCATAGGTCACTCCTTCCAATCGAGGTCCGCGGCCCCTCGCGCTAACCCGGCGCAGTGGCCTCCGTCTGACAGCGTAGCTGCCGGCACGGCAAAGTTCCAGTACGGTTTTTGCTTTCGGCCCGGGCGCCGCGCCCGCGCTACGGATTGGCATGCAGGTAGGCCAGCAGGTCCGCGATCTGCCGCTCGCTGCCGAGCCCCCAGAAACGCATCCTGGTGCCGGGCACGACCTTGCCCGGCGACGAAACGAACGCCGCCAATGTCTTCTCGGACCAGACAATGCCCGACTGCTTCATGGCGGCAGAGTATTGATAATCGCTCGTGCTGCCGGCAACGCGGCCGAAGATGCCATTGAGCTGCGGCCCGAACCCGCCGCGCGCCGACGGCCCGACGCTGTGGCACGACGCGCATTTCGAGGTGAAGATATTGCTGCCGGCCTGCGCGTCCCCGGCGGCATGCGCCGCGGCGTGAAACGCGAAGGCCAGGATCAATACTGTGGATTTTTTCATTGTGGCCGGGCAGCCGCGCCGGACGGCGCAGAGGCAGCCGGGCGGGGAGAGAAATTGTCGAACAGCACGGATTGTGCAGGATTATTGGACAGCCTATGCCAATCTTCCAGATTGAACCCGCGCGAGCCGCGCACTATTGTGTGGGTTCCCTGAACTACCCGCCCATATCGCCATGTTCGAAGTCCGCGGCTACGCCGTCCATAACGCCGAGTCTCCCCTCGTCCCGTTCCGCTTCCATCGCCGTGACGTGGGCAGCCACGACGTGCGGATCGAGATCCTCTACAGCGGCATCTGCCACTCCGACCTGCACCAGGCCCGCAACCACTGGAGCAACTCGCTCTACCCGATGGTCCCCGGCCACGAGATCGTGGGCCGCGTGGCCGAGGTCGGCAGCGCCGTGACCGGCCTGCGGGTCGGCGACTACGCCGGCGTGGGCTGCATGGTCGATTCCTGCCGCGCCTGCGCGGCCTGCCGTGCCGACCTCGAGCAATACTGCGAGCAAGGCGCCACGCTGACCTACAACGACAAGGAACGCGGCAGCGACCAGCTGACCTTCGGCGGCTACGCCGAGCAGATCGTGGTCGAGCAGCGCTTCGTGGTGAAGGTCTCCCCCAAGCTCGACCTCAAGGCCGTGGCGCCGCTGCTGTGCGCCGGCATCACCACCTACTCCCCGCTGCGCCACTGGAAGGTCGGCCCCGGCCAGAAGGTCGGCGTGATCGGCCTCGGCGGCCTCGGCCACATGGGCATCAAGTTCGCCAAGGCGCTCGGCGCGCACGTGACGATGATCACCACGTCCCCCGGGAAAGGCAAGGACGCCACCCGCCTCGGCGCCGACGCGGTGCTGCTCTCGCGCGACGCCGACGACATGGCCCGCCACGCCCGCAGCTTCGACTTCCTGCTCAACACCATCCCGACCGGCCACGACCTCAACCCCTACGCCGCGCTGCTCAAGCTCGACGGCACGATGGTGCTGGTGGGCGTGCTGACCGACATCGAGCCGCTGGCCGGCATCAGCCTGATCGGCGGGCGCAAGTCCATCGCCGGCTCCGCCATCGGCGGCATGGCCGAGACGCAGGAGATGCTGGATTTCTGCGCCGAGCACAACATCGTCAGCGACATCGAGATGGTGCCGATCCAGGCCGTCAACGAGGCTTACGAGCGGCTGGAAAAGAACGACGTGAAATACCGCTTCGTGATCGACATGGCGTCGCTGAAGGAAGAAGCCGCCGCCTGACCCGCGGCACTGGCGGCGGCATGCGGGGCAACGCAAGCGTTGCCCCGCATGCCGCCCTCCCCGCCGCGCGGCCTAGCGCACGATCTGCGGATAGATCCGGGTGCTGACCGCCACCATGCCAAGCAGCGTGACCCCGAGCACGGCCCCGTCCACCGCGAGGCCGATGCCGCCGCCGGCAGCGCGCCCGGACAGCAGCAGCGTGCGCAACGCATCCACCTGGTAGGTCAGCGGATTCAGGTGCGAAATGACCTGCAGCGCGCGCGGCATCAGGGAAGTGGGATAGATCGCGTTGCTGGCGAAGAACAGCGGCATGGTCAGCAATTGCCCCACGCCCATGAAACGCTCGCGCGTCTTCACCAGGCAGGCGATGATCAGCGAGAACGTGGAAAACACCGCCGCGCCGAGCAGCACGAACACCACCAGCCCCGCCAGCGACAACGGGTCCCACTGCATCTTGACGCCGAGCAGCGCGGCCAGCCCCATGACCACCACGGCCTGCACCAGCGCGCGCACGCCGCCGCCCAGCGCCTTGCCCAGCACCAGCGCGGCGCGCGGCGTCGGGCTGGCGAGAAACTTGTGCACGATGCCCAGGTCGCGTTCCCAGATGATGGAAATGCCGTTGAAGATGGCGATGAACAGCACGCTCTGCGCCAGGATGCCCGGCACCAGGAAATCCAGGTAAGGCACGCCGCCGGTATCGATCACGCGGCCGTGGCTCATGACCTGCCCGAATATCAGCAGCCACAGCGCGGGCTGCACCGCGCGCGTCACCAGTTCCGTGGGGTCGTGCCAGAGCTTGCGCACCTCCATGTCGGCAATGGCGAAGGTCTTGGCAACGAAGGCCACCACCGGCCAGGGCCTGCCGGCGTCGCGTTGCGGCAGCACGTCAGGCAAGGCGGTTGGCGGAGCGGCGGGTCTGAGAGGTTTCATCGTAGGCACCTTGCTGGGCAGCGTCCGCGCTGGTGTAGTGTTCGAAAACGTCTTCAAAGCTGGCATGCGCGCCGACGACAGCCTTGAGTTCCGCGGGCGAGCCGATCGCGGCGATCGTGCCGTGATTCATGATCCCGACCCGGTCGCACAGCCGCTCCGCCTCTTCCAGGTAGTGCGTGGTCAGCAGGATGGCGCTGCCGAACTCCGCCTGCAGCTTCTCCAGCTGCTCCCACACGGAGATGCGCGCCACCGGGTCCAGCCCGACGGTGGGCTCGTCGAGGAAAAGCACCCGCGGCCGGTGCAGCGTGGATTGCGCGATCTCCAGGCGCCGGATCATGCCGCCGGAATAGGTCTTGACCAGCTTGTGCCCCACGTCGGCGAGATCCATGAACGCGAGCGCATCCTGGATGCGCTTCTCGCGCTGCGCGCGCGGGATGTCGTAGAGCTTGGCGAACACCAGCAGGTTCTCGAAACCCGACAGGTCGCCATCCGCCGACAAGGCCTGCGGCACATAGCCGATGATGCGCCGCACGGACGCCGCCTCCCGCACGATGTCGAAGCCGCCCACCGACGCCGTGCCTCCGCTGGGCGGCAGCAAGGTCGTCAGCATCTTGATCAAGGTCGTCTTGCCCGCCCCGTTGCGGCCCAGCAGGCAAAAGACCTCGCCCGCCTCGATGGACAGCGTCAGGCCGCCGACCGCCGTCATGCTGCCGAAACGGCGGACCAACGCATGGGTTTCGATGATAGGCTGGGACATCGGTCTCCCTCGGGCAGGACTGGCGGGCACGGATGAACGGGCGCGGCCGTCCCGCATGCTGTCGTTGCCGGGCCGGCCGCCGATCTGCTCAATCTATACGCCGCCCGCCGGGGCCCCTTGATGTGGGTCAAGGTCGCTTCGCGGGCTGCTGCGAGCCATGTCATCCCGCGGCGGCGGGGACATACAGGATGGACCGGACGCTAGCGCGCTTCGCCGCCCGCGGCGGCCATGCCGCTGTCCGTGGGCATGGGCATGGGCATGGGCAGGCCGGTGAATTCAACCTTGTGGGTTTCCATGCTGCAACAGGCATGGGGGCAGGCAGCGACGATACTGACATTCACTGCGCGGGCGACTTCCGGCCTGGCAGGGTCGTCCAGAAGGGATTTCCGCGCGCTCGACTCAATCCTTTCCGGATTGAATCCCCGGTCGAGAAAGAAGCGACGAACCGTCTCGGCCCGCGCTCTGATAAGTGACACACCTCCTGCTTCACCCCCGACCCGATAAGCATCGACAAGGAAATAGTCGTAGTTCGGGTAGTTGACCCGCTGCTCCGCAAGCCATGTTCCCAGTTTAAGCGCCGCGCCGGCGGTCAGCATGTGTGAATGCTTGGGAAACCGCAGGTACACATCAGGAAAACCCGGACTGCATGCATACGTTGTGCCGGTCGACAAGCTCATTGCCAGAATGGCTCGCCTGAGCCATTGCCTATGCCGACGCATCGGCCCGCGGCTCTTTTTCTTGGACATCAGTTCTCCAGTTGATTGATTTCATTTCGATGGTTGCGGCCCGGGACAGCACGGATGCGGACAACGCGGATCGACGGAGATATAAGCGGTGTTCGCCAGCCGCCGCGCTTCGGCATTCGGGGGGGCGTCGTAGCCGTAGTTCTTGATCTCCGCATCCAGAATGTCCGACTCCTTGACACCAAAATTCAACAGCAACCGCTTCAAGTCCTGCGCCCTGATCTTTGCCAGATGGGCCGATATGCCAACTCGTGGATTTTTCTGAACCGAAATGGAATACGTACCGTCATTGGGGAAGGACCGTCTCGCCATCCCCCTCCAGTCAGCCATGCGGCGAATTTCGCTGGCCGAAAGAGTGATCCGCTGGCCCTCATAGAGAGGCTCGTACTCAACATATGGCGGATGGCAAGCGAAAGCAGACCAAGTTGATATCAACGGGATTAAACCCAGTAAATATTTCATCAAGGCCTCCATACCGGAACGTTGCCGGTCCAGTTAGGAATATTTGCCACATAGTACGAAATATTATCTGCATTGTTTATGCAGAATTCATCTCGTGCGACTGCCTTCTCCATCGATATTCGGATACTTGACCAAGTGTCCCTGCTATCCATCGCCAATGGAAAATGTGATATCTCATGTATCAGAATGGTAAGTTTTGACTCTTTATTGAACGGGACACCATGAATACTGTTTGCTTCGGCATCGGTTCGGCAAAATATATCCCCGATAAAAATCATATATGTTCCATCGGGCTTACAGACGGAGGCCGTTGGTGGCAACTCATCCTCCCTCGCACGCGGCACACACCCCACCCGCGCCAGCCCCGCCACCGTATAGCGCTCATAGTTCCTGTCGGTCAGCCCGCGCATGATCTGCCGCATGCGCGCCATCCCGCCACGCAGCCGCTCCCGCGTATCCTCGCGCGCATTGCCGAACCAGAGCCTGACCTTGTCCTGGTCCGCGGTGTTCCACCGTTCCAGTTCGGCCAGCCGGTCGCCCAGCAGCCGCACGGCCTTGTCGCGCAGCCGGTTCATGGTGGAGTAGAACTCCGCGTTGCTCATGTTCTGGCAGATCAGCGCCGGATCGTCCGCGGCCGTTTCCCGCGGCGCGCCTTCGGTCAGCTTGTTCGAAGCCGCCACGGGCGCGGCGGCGCTGCCCGCCGGCGGACGGATGCCGCCGCGGTTCACCTCGATGGTGAAATCGTCCTGCGAGGCAATGACGACCGGCTTGTCCGCGCACTTGCAGTTCACGCGCGCGCCTTCGACCAGGACCTGCGTGCCCATCACGCTGAACGACGGCTGGCAGTCGTTGGTGACGACGCCGCTGCCCTGGCATGCCGGGCAGGTGGCGATGTCGCCCTCGACGCCGAGCCGCACGCCGTGGTGCGTCATCGCGCCGGTGCCGATCAGCGTGCCGTTGCTGCTGGTGCGGTCGCCGTTGCGGAGCGCTCGTCGCATGTCCATCATCAGAAGACCTCTCGCGGTTGGATGGGTTGGCGCGGTGACGGCCGTCGCCGCGCGATGCGGCGCTCAGGCGGTCGCCTTGACACCGGGGCCGCCACGGAACACCGCGATGGGCACGAAGTGCCATTGCGCGGCTTCAGGGTCGTAGAGGGCGACCTGGTCGACTTCCGCGCCGACCGGCACGACGCCCGGCATGCGCTGTATGGCCAGCCCCACGGCCTGGTGCCGCTGCTGTTCCGTCCAGGTTTCCAGCAGGCCGTGCGAGTCCGCGTGCGCGAACAGCCCGGCGTGTTCGCGCAGGCGCTCGTACCTGGCCATGCCTTCGGGGCCGATCTCCAGATCGATGGCGTCGAGCCGCGTCTGCGGGATGTCCTCGGTCTGCATCATGCAGACGCTGGCGAGAGCGCCCTTGCGCCGGACCACGATGCGGCCGTCGCTCGCGGCCCAGCCGCAATGCAGGTTGAGATGGAGCTTGCCGCCGCCGTGCCGGATCAGCGGGCGCGGATCGAAGGTGGCCGCGCGCACCACGTGATACGGCTTGCCGGGGCCGGACATGAATGCGGCATCCAGCAGGGCGTCGAAGGGCGAGATGTGCACGGACAGCGCGTCGCCGGAGTCGGCGTCGCCCTCCTCCACGAATTCGCACAATGCGTTGCACCAGTTCGGCTCGCCTTCCCTGGGCGCGTAGTTGACCAGCAGGAACAGCTCCGGCGTGGTGTGCAGGACATGCCCGCAGGGGCGGGATGGCGGGTTCGGTTGCGCCATTTGAGTACACCTCCTTTGAGTGACATTGGAGTGACTCAACATATACCCAGTATCGGGCGCGAAATAAATGGGAAATTTCTGTTTTTGCGCTCTCCGCCGCGCAAGATTGACCGCGCCGGGGTCCGGCGGGCCGTGTGCCGCCTTCGGGACGGCGCCTTTCCGGGCCGGCTGTGCCGCGCCGGCAGCCAGCGGACGCGGTGCCGCGGCCCCTCCGAAGAGGCAGGCCGAAACGCTCAAGCTTTGCCGGATTTCTCCGATAGCATCTCATCGCGCGCAAGGCCGCCCGCGCCGGGCCATCGACGCAAGGCGAGGCGAGGCGAGGCGGTCCACCAACCACCGGGCATCAGGACACCGGCCAAGACACCGAGGACACAAGTACAAGTGGAACCAACCGATCTGTATGCATTCCTGCGAGACACCAACCTCGTGGAGCTGATCGAGCAGAACAAGACGACCGACGACCTCTTCGACGTCATCAAGCTCACCGAGAACCAGCACTCCGATACGCTGGCGTGGTGCATGAACCCGAACGAGGGCCACTCCCAGGGCGATGCCGTCATCAAGGATTTTCTCGAGGCCGGTTATGCCGCCAGCGTGGATCCCATCTGGGACAACAAGCGGTTCTTCGAGAAATGGACACCGGGCAGGATCCGCACGAGCAGTTTCGGCGCCGCGTTCGTTACCCGCGAATTCAGCGTCGAGGTGGACAACGGCACGAAGAAAGGCCGGCTCGACCTGTTCCTGATCGACCCGCAGAACAAGATGCTCATCACGATCGAGAACAAGGCCGGCGCGAACCTGACCGCCGAGCAGCTGGAGAGGTACGTCAAGGCGGTCAAGGCCGAAGTCTCGTCGCGCCCGGTCTTCTCCGACTACGACCAGGCCTTTATCGTGCTCGACCGCGACCTGAAGGACTATCCGGAAGACGCCATCGAATCGCTCGGGAAACGATGGACGCTGCTCGACTACAGCTGGCTCGAAGCCTCGGCGAAACGCGCGCGGTTCCAACTGGCGCGCGACAAGAACGCCGCGCAGCTGCTGGTTGCGTACTGCCAGAAGCAGACGGAATGGGAGAGCCCGGCGGAGCAGCGCATCTCCGAACTCGCCGCCGACCTCGCGCTCGCCCATCCGCAGGTGGTCGAAGCCATGCGCGAAGTGCGCAAGGAGTCCGTCCTCGACTGGAAACCGAAGTCACTCGAAGGCGCCATCGGCGAACTGCGGCTCTTCCAGGCGCAGTATCCCCAGGTCTGCGAGCAGCTCACCGGCATCCAGGGCGTGGCCACCATCGTCCAGCAACTGGTGAGGAGCATGCCCTCGCTGAACCAGGACCTGATCGAAACCGGCAGGACCTGGTTCAACGCCACGCCCGCGCAGACCGTGGATCTGCTGCGCGACGGCGACGATGCTTTCTGGCCGGTCTACATCAACGTGTATCGCGACGCCAGGGCCTCCCGCCCGGACGCGCCGAAGTTCAACCTTCGCCTGGTCTGGGCACGGGGCGAATTCAATGCCGCGATCTGCGACGAGCCGGAACTGCGCGCCCACTTCCAGACGCTCTTTCCCGGCCTGAAGAAATTCGCCGCCTCCGACATTCGCCGCCTGGTCATCAAGAAACACCTGTCCCAGGCCGATGCGGTCAAGGAGTCGAGGAAGCTGCTGGAATCCATCAGCGACCAGATCAGGAGCCGGCCCGTTCTTGCTGCCGACTGAACGAGGGTTCCCTGCCTGCGCTGCGGCGCCCTTCGACACCCCCTGGCGACGCCCCCTAGCGATGCTCCGGCCGGTGCGACGAAGCGCGGCGCGTCCAGACGGCCCCGCCGGACGCGCTCCTGACCTGATCCGCCCACACGCTGTCGATCAGGTCGAGCGCCGGCGCCGGCAGCGGAACGTAGTCGAGGTCGATCGCGAAGCGCTGGCCATCGTGCAGCGCCCAGTCGAAGAATTTCAGGACTTCGAGGCTTCGCGCGGGCTGATCGGCCGCGGTGCGCAGCAGAATGAACGTGCCGCCGGCAATGGGCCAGCTCGCCGCGCCGGCCTGGTCGATCAGGAGCTGATACAGATCCGCGGAGCGCCGCCATTGCGCCGCCCGTGCCGCCGCCTCGAACGAAGCCTCGCCCGGCTGCACGAATGCGCCATCGCGATTGCGCACGGATGCGGTGGTGAGGTTGTGCTCCCGGGCGTAGGCGTATTCGACATAGCCGATCGATGACTTCGTGCGCTGCACCGACGACGCCACGCCCTCGTTGCCCGCGCCCGTCACCCCGGTCGGCCATGCGAGCACCTTGTCCGCGCCGACCTTTGCGCGCCATTCCGCGCTCGACCGCGACAGGAACTCGGACCAGAGGAAGGTGGTGCCGGACGCATCGGACCGGTGCACGACCGTAATGAAGGTGCTGGGCAGATGCAGCCCGGGATTCAGCGCCGAAATGGCGGGGTCGTTCCATTTCGTGATCTTGCCGAGGTAGATCTCCGCCAGGACCTGCCCGCTCAGCCGCAGCTCCCCGGACTTGATGCCGCCGACGTTCATGACCGGCACCACGCCGCCGATCACGGCGGGAAACTGCATGGCACCCGCCCGCTGCAGTTCCTCCTCGGCAAGCGGCACGTCCGACGCGCCGAAGTCCACCATCCCGTGCCCGACAAGATCGATGCCCGCGCCGGAGCCGACAGCTTCATAGCGGATGTCGACGCCCGTGGCGCGCTTGTACTCCGCGGCCCACTTCGCATAGATGGGATAGGGAAACGTCGCGCCGGCCCCGCGCAGGACCACGTCGGCGGCGAATGACGGCCGGTGCGCCGTCAGTGCCAGGGCGGCCACCAGCAGCAGGATCAGGTGAGCAACACGATTCATGACTTCCCCCGGCGTCGCGCAAGCGTCACAAGCGATGGCTACAGTGATTGCGTGGAATGGGATCATAGATCGAATGCCGCAACGAGCAGATGACAGTCCGCGCCCGACGCAGCGGAGGCAACCGGCCGCCTGGATAGCGGCTGCGGCGCTGGCGGCCGCGCCCCCGGCATTCGGCGCGCACCCGCTGGAGGCCGAGGACACGAGCACCCAGGGCAAGGGCAATATCGAGCTCGAGAACGGCATGTCGTGGCTGCGCGCCGAGGGCGCGACGGTGTTCACGTATCAGCCGCAGATCTCATATGGCCTGACCCCGACCCTGGACCTGATCGTCCAGCCGTCCTGGATACGCGGGTTCGATCCGGATGGCGCGCGAACCCGGGGGCTGGGCGACACGAACATCGACGCGAAATGGCGCTTCCATGGCAGCGCCCCCTGGGCGTTCGGGACGAGGCTGGGCGTGACGGCGCCAACCAGCCAGCATGGCCTCGGGCTGCCTCACGACAAGGTGTCCGCGCACGCGCTGATGCTTGCCACCTACGATGCCGCGCCCTTCACGTTTCACGGCAATGTCGGGCTCGCGCGCAACCCGGAGGAAAGCGGGGCGAGAACGTGGGAAAAGCGAGTGGCCGCGGCAGTCATGTGGGCAGCCAACGAGCACCTGATCCTGACGGCGGAAGCCGTGGCCGTCACCGACCCAAACCCCGCGAGCGGAGCCTGGCCGGTGACACTGCTGGCCGGCGTCATCTATACGGTGTTTCCGGGCCTGGATCTGGACATCGGCTATCAGTCCACCGTGCGGGCGAAGGTGCCATCGCGGGAATGGCTGATCGGGATTACCTATCGGTTTGCGCCTTAGCGCCTGCCTGCAGATTCCCCGCAGCGAAGATTCCCCGCGGATGGGGTTCAACGCTCCGATATGGAAAAAAGCACATCGAGAGCGGCAGCCAAACAGGCGGCCAAGACCTGGCGGCATCCGCGCGATCCGGCGGACGCCGGGCAGACCGCTATTGCCCGATCTCGCCATTCGCCCCGGGCCAGCGCCCGCTGCGCGCCAGTTCGCGCGCGACCTCCACAAGCACCACGCGCGCGCCAAGCGCGGCCGTCGACAATTCGTCGTCGGGCAGGCTGGCCAGCAGGCTGGTGCGATGCATCGCGTCGTCGCGCAGGCGAATGGCGCGCAAGCCATCGGCGCCCGACGTGCCGCCATGCGGAATGCCCACGCGGGCCAGCAGCGAGCCGGGCTGAATCGTGGCGCCCACGCCAGCTCGCACCACATCCATCAGCGTGCCGGCGCCATCGACTTCGAGCACGACATTCGGCATGCCGCCAACTTCGCGAAACGCATCGAGCACGAGATTGCGCAGCGTGTGGGTGCCGCTCGGGAGAATCAGCGGCAGATCGCCCAGTTCCGCCACCGAGGCTTCGTCGGCGTCGGGCATGCCCGGAAGACCGGCGCTGCCAAGCAGGAACAGGTGCTCGTCCAGCAGCGGCACCACGGTCCAGCGGCGCGCGGCATCGGCCTGGAATACGATGGCCAGATCGAGCTGGCGCGAATTGAGCAGCGCTTCGAGATTGCCGGCCAGGCCCTCCACGATCCGCAGGCGCACGGCGGGATAGCGCGCGCGCATGGCGGTGACGAAGGGCAGCGCCAGCATCGCCGCGGTGGTGCCGGCCAGGCCGATGCTGACCAGCCCCGACAGCCGCCCCTGCTGTGCCGCGCTGGCTGCCGCCTCGACCTGGCGCAGGATCAGTTGCGCATGCCGGAAAAAATCGAGGCCGGCGTCGGTGGGAAACACGCCGGTCGAGCGCCGCTGCAGCAGGCGCGTGGACAGTTCCCCCTCCAGCCGGCTGATCTGCTGGCTCAGTGTGGAGGTTGCCAGATCGAGTTCGATCGCGGCGCGTCCCATGCTGTTCAACTCGACGACACGCACGAAATAGCGAAGCTGGCGCAGTTCCATCTGGATATAGGGGGGCGGGGGGTGTTCAAGTATACCGAACACCCGTTCAGCCAAGGCTCATGCCGGTTCCCGGTGCGCCATATAGACTCGCGCCAATGTCCTGTCCCCAGAAAGATTTTCCGATGAGCCACGGAGTTTCCGCATGACCGCGAGCGCCCAGCCGCGCGCCGCGCAGCCGGCGTCCAGTTCCGCCGATACGCAACGGCGCCGCGTCGATACCCGCTTTCGCGGCATTCTTTCCCTCGACGATTTCGAGCGGGCCGCGCGGCGGCGCCTGCCGCGCCCGATCTTCGGCTATGTCAGCGGCGGCGTGGAAGACGGCCTGTCGCTCGACGACAACCGGCGGGCATTCGCCGAATATGGCCTGCTGCCGCGCTTTCTGGCGGGCGTGGCCGGACGTTCGGCACAGGCCACGCTGTTCGGCCGCACCTATGCGTCGCCGTTCGGCATCGCGCCGATGGGCATCGTGGCGCTGTCCGGGTATCGCGGCGATATCGCATTGGCCAGCGCCGCCGCCGGCGCCGGCATTCCCATGATCATCAGCGGATCGTCGCTGATTCCACTGGAAACCATTGCCGCCGCGGGCGACCGGCCGTGGTTCCAGATCTACCTGCCGCCCGATCTCGCGCGTACCGATGCGCTGCTCGATCGCGTGGCCCGCGCGAAGATCGAGACGCTGGTCGTCACCGTGGACGTCGCGGTGCCCGGCAACCGCGAGAACAACCTGCGTACCGGCTTCTCCACGCCGCTGCGCCCCACGCCGCGGCTCGCCTGGGACGGGCTGACCCGGCCACGATGGCTGCTTGGCACCTTCGCGCGCACGCTGGTCCGTCACGGCATGCCGCATTTCGAGAACTCGTTCGCCACGCGCGGCGCGCCCATCATGTCCCGCAATGTGGAGCGGGAATTCAGCGGACGCGCGCATCTGGACTGGAGCGTGATCCGCCATATCCGCGCCCGCTGGCAAGGGCCGCTGGTGATCAAGGGACTGCTCGATCCGGCCGACGTGCGATGCGCGATCGAAGCCGGCGCCGACGGCATCATCGCCTCCAATCACGGCGGACGCCAGCTCGACAGCGCGGTCTCGCCGCTGCGCACGCTGCCGGCGATGGTCGATGCCGCGGGCGGCCGGCCGGTGATGCTCGATGGCGGCATCCGGCGCGGCACCGACGTGATGAAGGCGCTGGCGCTGGGCGCGCGCTTCGTGTTCGTGGGCCGGCCGTTCAACTACGCAACCGCGTTCGGCGGACACGACGGTGTGGCCTACGCGATCCGCATTCTGCACGACGAGGTGGTGCGCACGATGGGCGCGCTCGGCATCAACGCGCTCGCGCAGATGACACCGGACCGGCTGGTACCGGTACCCCCGCGCTGAATTCCGCGACGACATAAAACATAAACACATACGGAGACAAAGATGGATCGACGACGTTTTCTCGCCACGGCCGGCACGCTGCCCTGGGCCGTGCCGCTGCTGCGCCCCGGATTGAGCGAGGCCGCCACCGGCTATCCGAACCGCGCGATTACCTACGTGGCGCCCTACCCGGCCGGCACCACCACCGACTTCGTGGCCCGCGCGGTCGCCCAGGCGCTCGCGGCCGAAGTTGGCCAGCCCGTGGTGGTAGACAACCGCGGCGGAGCCGGCGGCACGATCGGCAGCGGCCTCGTCGCGCATGCCAAGCCCGATGGCTACACGCTGCTGCAGGGCTCGACCAGCACCCACGGCATCAATCCCACGCTGTATTCGAAGCTGCCCTACGATGCCGAGAAAAGCTTCGAGCCGATCGGCCTGATCGCCTCGTCGCCGCTGATCCTGATCGTCAATCCGCAGTTGCCGGCACGCACGGCGCAGGAGTTGATCGCGCTGGCGCGCGCCAGGCCCGGCACGCTGCGCTACGGGTCGGCCGGCAACGGCTCCTCGCAGCACCTGGGCGGCCAGCTGTTCGAATCGAAGGCCAATGTCGACCTGATGCACGTGCCTTACAAGGGCGGCTCGGCGGCCATGACCGACCTGCTCGGCGGACAGATCGACATGATGTTCGAGATCTTCCCCACCGCCCTGCCCCATATGCAAAGCGGCCGCCTGCGCGCGCTCGGCGTGACCTCGCTGAAGCGCATGCCGCAGCTGCCCGAGCTGGCCACGCTGGCGGAGTCCGGCGTGCCGGGGTATGAGATGGCGACCTGGCACGGCATGCTGGCGCCGGCGGGCACGCCGCGCGACATCGTCGTCGCGCTGAACCAGTCGCTGGCCAGGGCGCTGGCCACGCCGGCACTGCAGGCGCGCTTTGCGGCGGCCGGCCTGCAGGCCGCGCCCGCCTCGCCCGAGGACTTCGGGCGCTTCATCCACGCCGAGGTCCGGCGCTGGTCCGGCATCGTGAAGGCATCGGGCGCACGCATCGAGTAAGCGGGCGCGCGCCGCGCACGCGCGCGAACTGGCCGACCGGCGAGCGCCGCGGTGCTCGGCTCGCAAGCGGGCCGGTCAGCCCGCCACGAGCGCTCTCAGCCGCGCCAGCGATTCATTCACGATCTCGCCATAGCCGCGCCGCTCCGACTCGCCGACCCACTGCGCGAACGCGATCCGAAAGACGGCGATGCCCGCCTCGGCCGCGAGGGTCGCGTCCGGCTCGCCGACACCGCGCTCGCGCAGCGCCTGCGCGAGCGCCGCGGACAGCCTCGCCAGCTTGCTCAGCTCGCGCTCGCGCAGGTCCGCGTTGGCCGCGATCACCGTGCTGCGCAGGCGGGCGAACGGGCGGCGCTCGTCATCGAAGAAATCGCCGGCCTTGGTCAAGGCGGCGGCGACCGCATCCAGCGCCGAAGCCTCGGCCGGCGCCTGGGCCAGCGCCTCGGCCATCGACTGCTGAAGACGCTCGGAGCCATTGAAAAGCACTTCGCGCTTGTCGGCGAAGTAGCGAAAAAACGTGCGCGCGGTCAGCCCCGCGCGCTCCGCGATGGCTGCCACGGTCGTCTGCTCGTAGCCGATCTCACCGAACAGTTCGATGGCCGCGGCACGGAAGCGGCTCTCGGCATCGGGCTCCCAGCGACCCATGTCCCCTCTCTTGTGTTGACACAAAGTGACATCATAAGTCTATACTGATGTCACTTAATGACATCAAGGAGCCCTACCATGCGAATTCTCGTCACCGGCGCCTCGGGCTGGATCGGCTCGGCCAGCGTCAAGGAACTCATCTCCGCGGGGCATCACGTCCTCGGCCTCGCCCGCAACGACGAGTCCGCCGCCAGGATCGCCGGGCTGGGTGCCGAGGTGGTGCGCGGCAGCCTGGACGACCTCGCCAGCCTGCGCGGCGCGGCGGCGCTGGCCGAAGGCGTCGTGCACCTCGGCTACAACCACGACTTCTCGCAGATGGCGGCCGCGGCGCAGACCGACCGCGCGGCCATCGACGCGTTCGCCGACGTGCTGCAAGGCACGGGTGGTCCGCTGCTGGTCGCCTCGGGCTCGCTGGGGCTGGCCCCGGGCCGCGTCGGCACCGAGACAGACATGCCGGACGCCGGAGTCCACCCGCGCATCGCCAACGCGGCCCACGCGCTCGGCCTGGCCGGGCGCGGCATCCGCTCCATGGTCGTGCGCTTCGCGCCGACGGTGCACGGCGCGGGCGGCGACCACGGATTCGTCGCGGTGCTGGCGCGCACCGCCCGCGAAAAACGCATCTCGGGCTACATCGGCGAAGGGCAAAACCGCTGGCCGGCGGTGAACCGGCTCGATGCCGGCAAGCTCGTGCAACTCGCGATCGACAAGGCAGCGCCGGGCAGCGTGCTGCACGCCGTCGCCGAAGAAGGCGTCGCCACGCGCGACATCGCCACGGCGCTGGGCCAGTTCCTGGACGTGCCGGTGGCATCGATTCCCGCCGAACACGCGCAGCAGCACTTCGGCTGGCTGGGCATGTTCTTCGGCGCCGACGCCCCGGCCTCCAGCGCGCGCACGCGGTCGCTGCTGGGCTGGGAGCCGACGCACGCGACGCTGCTGGAAGACATCGCGGCCGGGCACTATCCCGGAAAGTGAGTGAGTGAGTGCTTGAGCGGGCGCGCGGCGCCGTCGTCGCCAGCCGGGGCCGGCACCGCTCGCCCCGTCGCCGCCCCTCGATCTCGCCAGCGCCGGCCATGCACCGCCTGACAAAGGGGCGCGGCCGTTTGCTCAGTCCTTCTACGGCTTCTGCAAGGGCGCCGCGGCGGCCTGCTCGCGCATGCGACGGGCTTCGTCGCGCAGGAACTGCTGGTAATCGTCCAGATCGCCGTCGAAGGGCTCGACGCCGCCCTTGGTGACCAGCCAGAACTCGTCGCATACGGCGCGCAGCAGGGCACGGTCGTGACTGACCAGCATCACCGTGCCTTCGAATTCGTTGAGCGCCATGCCCAGCGCTTCGCGCGTGGCCAGGTCGAGGTGGTTGGTCGGCTCGTCGAGCAGCAGCAAGTTGGGGCGCTGCCACACGATCATGCACAGCACGAGCCGCGCCTTTTCGCCGCCGCTCATCGTGCTGACCGCCTGGTGGACCATGTCGCCGGTGAAGTTGAAGGTGCCCAGGAAGGTGCGAAGCGATTGCTCGGTGCCGCTCTGGCCGGGCGCGCGCATGTGCGCCGGCGTGTCCTTGGCAAGGCGGATCATGTGTTCCATCGGCGTGTCGAGCGGGCGCAGCACGTCAAGTTCCTGCTGCGCGAAGTAGCCGATGTTCAGGCCCTTGCCTTCGCTGATTTCGCCGGCAATCGGCGCCAGCGCGTGCGCCACCGTCTTCACCAGCGTGGACTTGCCCTGGCCGTTGGCGCCGAGAACGCCGATGCGCTGCCCGGCCAGCACGGAACGGTTGATGCCCCGCACGATGACCGTGGGCGGCGTGCCCGGCGGCGCGCCGGCCGGCGCCGGGTAGCCGAAGCTCGCGTCCAGCATCGACAGCAGCGGATTCGGGACGCTGAGCGGCTCCTTGAACTCGAAGCTGAACTCCGCGTCGGCAAGCACCGGCGCGATCTTCTCCATGCGTTCGAGCGCCTTGACCCGGCTCTGCGCCTGCTTCGCCTTCGAGGCCTTGGCCTTGAAGCGGTCGATGAACTTCTGCAGGTGGGCGATCTTGTCCTCCTGCCTGGCCATCGCCGCCTGCTGCAACACGAGCTGCTCGGCGCGCATGTCTTCGAACTTGCTGTAGTTGCCGCCATAGCGCACGAGCTTGGCGTTGTCGACATGCACCGTCACCTGCGTCACCGCGTCGAGGAATTCGCGGTCGTGGCTGATCACCACCAGGGTTCCCTGATAGCGCTTGAGCCACGCTTCCAGCCAGACCAGCGCGTCGAGGTCGAGGTGATTGGTCGGTTCGTCGAGCAGCAGCAGGTCGGACGGGCACATCAGCGCGCGCGCCAGCTGCAGCCGCATGCGCCAGCCGCCGGAGAAACTGTTGACCGGCTGGCCAAGCTGCTCGGCGCTGAAGCCCAGGCCCTGGATCAGCGCCTGGGCGCGTGCGGGGGCATCGTGCGCACCGGCATCGTGCAGGGCCATGTAGGCGTGCGCCATGCGCATGCCGTCGTCGCTGGCCTCGGCGGCGGCGACTTCGGCCTGCGCGGCCAGCAGCACGGTGTCACCCTCGACCACGAAGTCGGTCGCGCTCTGCTCGGTCTCCGGCATCTCCTGCGCGACCTGGCCCATCCTCCATGCAGCGGGAATCGAGAACTCGCCGCCATCTTCGTGCAGCGTGCCGTTGAGAAGAGCGAAAAAAGACGACTTGCCGGCGCCATTGCGGCCGACAAGCCCGATCTTCTCTCCGGGATTGAAGGTGGCGGACGCGCGGTCGAGTACGACATTGACGCCGCGGCGCAGCGTGACATTACGGACGGAGATCATAGGGGGCCACTTCGGAGAAGATCGGCATGATAGCCGACCGGACGCGCGGGGCCGTCTCTTTTCGGGCCGCGCGCGAGCAGACGGCCGATTGCGAACCGCTCGCGGAATTACGAACCGCTCGCGGAGGCAGACAGCGGGCAGGCAGCGGGCAGACAGCGCTACAGGCTGCCGAGAAAGCCGAGCAACGCGGCATTCACCGCGTCCGGAGCCTCCTGCTGCAGCCAGTGGCCAGCGCCCGCGACGACCTCGCATCCGCGCAGGCGGGGCGCCAGCGTCGGCATGGCCGCAACAATGCTGTCCATCCCCGGTATCGCGCGGCCTGTGTCGCGCTCGCCCACCAGATAGTACGCGGGCACCTCGACCTTGATCCCCTCGAAGGCACCTTGCAGCGCCCAGTTCCTGTCGAGATTGCGGTAGTAGTTCAGGCCGCCGCGAAAGCCGCTGGTCTTGAAACCATCGACGACCGCGGCCAGGCAGGCGGCGTCGAGCCAGGCAGGCACGCTTGCCGGATCCGGGAGCGCATCCAGCAGGCCGCCGGCGCGCGCCACCATGCCGAACGGGTTGGGTGTAGCGGGATCGTCGCGTGGTCCGGCATCGCCGGAGGCCGCAAAGTAGATCTTGCGCACGGTCGTCTCTACGTCAAGCTCCAGTTCCCGCTCGGCGACGCCCGGCTCCGCGAAATAGTGGGTGTAGAACATCGCCGCCTCGGTCCGCGGGAACAGCCTGCTGGGCGGCATCGGCGCCCGCCCCATGAGAGGCACGCCCAGCGCCGCCACCGCGCGAAACCGGTCCGGTCGCAACTGGGCAGCCTGCCAGGCAATGGTCGCCCCCCAGTCGCCGCCGACGATGACCGCCTGGCGCTCGCCCAGAACATCAAGAAGGGCGACGAGATCGCCGATCACGTCAAACGTGGTGTACGCCGCAATGTCCGCGGGACATTCGCTGCGGCCATAACCCCGCAGATCCGGTGCCACTGCCCGGAAGCCCGCGACGGCGAGCGCGCTGCACTGGTGACGCCAGGCATGCGACGTCTCGGGGAAACCATGCACCAGCAGCACCAAAGGCCCGGCCCCCTGTTCCGTGACATTCAGGCGAATGCCGTTGACTTCCAGGATGCGTTCGTGGACTGGGTTCATGGATCGAATAAGCGATAGCGTACCGGATCGTATAATACCGTAACTATCAACGTTACGGAAATGCACTCATGGCACAGGACACCCGTCTCGCCCGCTTGTTGCACGTGCTGATCCACATGCATCTTCGCGACGGCACCACCACATCGGAAACCATCGCGCAGATGCTGCACACCAATGCCGTCGTCGTGCGCCGGACCATGGCGTCGCTGCGCGATGCCGGGCTGGTCACATCAACCGGCGGCCGAGGCGGTGGATGGGAGTTGGCCTGCGACCTGAACCGCGTGACTGCGCGGCATGTGTATGACGCCATCGCTCATACCACCGCCTTCGCAATCGGGTCGGCAGATGACAATCCGAGCTGTCCTGTCGAAAAGGCGGTGAATCGACTCATCGAAAGCGCACTGCAGGATGCGGAGGCCGCGCTTCTGCGCACGTTGGGCGCCAGGCCATTGACAGCGCTCGTGCATGGGGTGGCGTCGGTGCGGGGGCGGCGGGGGTAGGTCTGTTGAGGGGGCCGCTGCGGATGCTGGTGGGGGGACTGTCATGGAGGGCGGTTGGCGACCCTTAGCGGACCGTCGCCGCAGGAAACCTAAAGGACGAACGAGAGAAGGACTGGGCGCTACTTTTTGTCGGACCACCCAGTTGCAACGCCATTATGGCCAATGACAACGAAACCACGAAAATCCCGGTCGGCTATGTGGATCTCGCCTTCACCCCAGTGAGCGGCAGCAAATTTAATAGCCTCATCTCTGGCAATATAGCCGCCAAGCTTTCGATGCACTTCGATGAGAACAAAGTCTGCTGGGATAAATCTCTCTAGCAAATGCAGTAGTTCTGGTTCGCGAAGACCATCAGGAGCGATGATATGAATCCATTCTCTTGATGCCGCGTCTACAGATGGAAAATGCTGACGCATAAGTTCGTGAACGCGTCGTGGATTCATGAAGCCCCCCAGGGTAGGCGCGTAGATCTCAGGACCAAGCTTACATTTTAGACTGCTTCTACATAGGAAAATCGATTGAGGCGCTGTAAAACCAAGTGGACAGCAAACCGTCGATGACCGCTCCTGGCCGCAAGACACCCAATCGAATCGCACTTGAAACGCGAAATATCCAGCGAAGCTCAGCGCCCGCCCATCCTCTTCATTACCCCCAGAAGCGTCTGTCAGGCAGACCAATAGCCTTTCCATAGATCGGCAGATCTGGAAGCTTAGGTATCCAGGAACGACAAGTGAACGAAGGCCGAATTGAGCTCGCACGTGGTCTATGCAGCAAATGCTGGCTCCGCACATGAGAATTCTCATCCCAGGATGCTGTTTTTTTCCCTCTTGCGCCCTTCAGGCAGCCATCCGGCGAAGACTCTGCGGCGGGTGGCCCGTGACCCGTATGAACGCCCTACGCATCCGCTCGGGATCGGCAAATCCGACCGAGTAGGCGATTAGCTCGATCGGCTCGGCACCTCGTTCCACTCTCTGGCGTGCTACCTCGACTCGCAGCCGCTCGACGGCCTTTGCGGGCGTCTCGCCAGTTTCGGCCAGGAATGTTCGCCCGAACTGCCGGGGACTGAGGCATGCGACGGATGCCAGTGTCTCGGTGGAGAGCGGCTCGTTCAGATGCTCGCGCATATACGTCAGTACCTCCCGAATCCTGTCCGACTCCGGCTCCATGTCGGCCAGGGCGGAGAACTGGGACTGGCCGCCCGGCCGGCGGTGGTACACGACCAGCGCCTGGGCTACGGCATGCGAGGCCGCATGGCCGAGGTCTTCTTCGATCAGCGCCAGCGCCAGGTCAATCCCGGCGGTCACGCCAGCCGACGTCCAGATATGCCCGTCTTTCGCGAAGATGCGGTCTGACTGCACCCTGGCTTTCGGAAACATGCGCTGCAGCTGGCGCGAGTGCTTCCAGTGCGTGGTTGCGCAACGACCGTCGAGCAAGCCAGCCTTGGCAAGTATGAACGCGCCGGTGCAGACGCTTCCGATGCGCCGTGTGCCGTTTTCCTGGGCGGCGGCCAGGTGCCCGGTGATTGCCGGTAGCCCAGCGGGGTCGTCCGATATCTCGCCACCGACGACCAGCAAGGTATCGAGTGTCGAAGGGATCGAATCGGTAATGACCTTCAGACCGCCGGAGCTTGCGATCTCGCCGCCGGCCTGGGAGACGACGTGACATCGGTATGCCTTGATGCCGGCGTCCAGCTCGGCCAGCTCGAAGGCCGCGAGCGGGCCGCTCAGGTCTTGAATCTGGAAGCCTGGGTACACGAAGAACCCGATGTGCCGAATTGCCAGCGCGGGATCGATGCTCATGCACGTGTCGAACGTCGGGAGAGGCGGGAGAGGACAGCCGTGGCGCGATGCCCGTCGGGCCGGATGCCGTCCTCTCGCACGAGTCAAAATGGCTTCAGCACGGCGAGCATTGCGATGCCGGCGAACCCCGCCAGGAACAACGGGCTCGCCCGCCAAGGTCTTGCGGCGGTCCCGCCGGCGAGGCGGCGAAGTCTTGCGGACTGCATGCCGTGCGCGGCCGCGAGCAGGAGAGCAAGGGCAAGCTTGACATGCAACCACGGGGCGCCAAACCAGCCTCCGGACCTGGCAAGCAGAAAGCCGAGCACCAAGACCAGGAGCATCGCCGGCGTCGTGACCGCCCTGTCCCATGCGCGCAGGGCCGCCGAGATCCTCGCGACGTCCTGGCCGGATCTGGCCGCTGCCCACAGGAACACCGCCACGGTCATCACGCCAGCGGCGAAGATCAGCGCGGACGCCACGTGCAGTGCCTTGAGCCAGGGGTATAGCGCAACGAGACTCATCGGGACGGCTCCTTCCCGAGGCCGGCGATCTTGCGCGAGATGAAAGCCGCATTGAAGAATCCGCCGAACGGCAGGACGGCAACCAGAAACACGCGGATCACGTCGCTGCGCGACCAGCCGGCCTCGGCGACGGCTTGCATGGCGATCCACAGATAGATCAGCAACGCGAGGCCATGTAGCGGCCCCAGGACCTGCACACCGACGGGCCAGCCGCCGAGGTGCTTCAGTGGAACGGCGACGCCGGCAAGAAGAATGAGCGTGGTGCCCTCGATCACCGATGCGAACTCGAGCCGGCGAAGTTGTGCCCGCCGTTGCGTCACTGCCTCGGCATGATTCGGCTCGCCGGGAAAATCCGGTTCCTGGCCACGTAGAGAGGCGCGGCCTGCCAGGCCGGTGCGCGGGGACTGCGGTTCCATGAGGAATGGCTCCTGGTGTCTGGAAGATCGAAACCCTCGTTTTATATCCCGGGCGCGGGTATCGGCGTGAGTGGCAGAAACGACGAATTGTGATTGTTTTCTGCCAAACATCGGCTGACAACCTGGCGCGGCCAGAAACGAGGGAAGTTCGTCCTTTCGCCATCAGGAGGCGTTGGCGAAAATGCCGCTCGACTTGACAACCAGCGACCGGTGATCGGATGAACACTCAGACCAAACTCAACGAACGCGCCGCGTCGCGTTCCAGGCCGCGTCCGGCCGTGTTGCGCCCGGCGGCGATCGCGGGCATCGCCGTGGCAATCGTCGGCGTCGGACTCTTTGTCTTCGCTCGCAAAACGCCCGTCGCCAACGCGGCGATGACGCCGCCGACGGTGTCGATATCAGCGCCGCTGTCACGGCAGGTGAACGAATGGGATACCTACGTCGGCCGCTTCGAGCCCAGCCGCGCGGTAGAGATCCGGCCACGCGTATCGGGCCAGATCACCGCCGTCCACTTCGCCGATGGCGCGACCGTTCGCCGGGGCGAGTTGCTGTTTACCATTGACCGCAGGCCATTCGCGGCGGCCCTCGCCGAAGCCGGCGCGAGCCTGGCAAGCGCGCGCAGCGAACTTGCGCTGGCCCGCGCCGACGCGCAGCGGGCAGACAATCTGGTCGGCGAAGACGCTGTCTCGAAAAGCGAGCTGGACCGCCTCCACGCAAGGGTGCAGGCCGGCATTGCCGCCGTGGCGGGTGCGCAGGCCCGGGCCGACGCCAGATCACTGGATCTCGAATTCACCGAAGTCCGCGCCCCGATTGCCGGAAGGGTTTCATACCGGCGCGTCGACCCGGGCAATCTGGTCGCGACCGGAGAAGGCGGAAGCGGGACGCTCCTGACCACCGTCAACGCGCTGGATCCCATCTACTTCGTATTCGATGCGTCGGAGGCGCTCTATCTCAAGGCGCTGCGCGCGAAGCAAGGCGGCGCGAAAATGTCCGCGATCGAGGTCCGCCTTCAGGACGAAGCCGACTATCGCTGGCGCGGCGCGCTCGACTTTACCGACAACGGCCTGGATCCGCGGTCGGGCACCATCAGGCTGCGCGCCGTCGTGGACAATCCCGGACTGTTCCTCGCGCCCGGCATGTTCGGCAACATGCGCCTGGCCAGCGGCGGCGCCACGACGGCGCTGCTGGTCCCCGACGCCGCCATACAGACCGATCAGGCGCGCAAGGTTGTGCTGACCGTGTCGAAGGACGGCACCGTCGAGGCGAAGCCGGTGGCGCTGGGCCCGGTGGTCGACGGCCTTCGCATCGTGCGCTCGGGCCTGGCGCCGAATGACAACGTCGTCGTCGGCGGCGTGCAGATGGCGGTCCCGGGCAGCAAGGTGCTGACCAGGCCGGGAAGCATCAAGCCCGCGGCGCCTTTGAATCGCTCGCTCACGCCGGCGACCGCCGGCGAGGCCACCTTTGCCTCCTAGGGCAAGGCCCCGGCGGCATCTCCTCCTTAAGGAAAGCACTCCATGCGCCTGTCGCGCTTCTTCATCACACGGCCGATTTTCGCCGCAGTCCTGGCGGTCGTGATTACCATCGTGGGCGCCATTGCCTACTTCCGACTGCCGGTATCGCAGTACCCCGACATCATTCCGCCGACCGTCGTGGTGTCCGCCACCTATCCCGGCGCGTCGGCCGAGACGGTTGCCGAGACGGTCGCCGCGCCGATCGAACAGGAGATCAACGGCGTCGACAACATGCTGTACATCTCCAGCCAGTCCACCGGCGACGGCAAGGTTGCGATCTCGGTGACGTTCAAGGTCGGGACCAACCTCGATGCGGCGCAGATGCTGGTGCAGAACCGGGTCGCCACCGCGACGCCGCGCTTGCCCGAAGAGGTGCAGCGCCTCGGCGTGACCACCCGCAAGACCGCGCCGAGTGCGCTGATGGCGGTGAACCTGGTCTCGCCGGACGGCACCTTCGATCAGGACTACATTTCGAACTACGCACTCACCCAGGTACGCGACCGGCTGAGCCGGATCGACGGCGTTGGCGACGCCATCATTTTTGGCAGCCGGGAATTTGCCATGCGGGTATGGATCGACCCGGACCGGGCGGCATCGCTGAACCTGACCGCCGGTGAAGTGGTCGCGGCGCTTCGTGCCCAGAACGTGCAGGTCGCCGCCGGCGCGCTGGGCCAGCCGCCCAACGCGTCCACCGATGCCTTCCAGCTGAACGTCCGGACGCAGGGCCGATTCTCCGATCCCGAACAGTTCGCCGACGTGATCGTCCGTACCGACAAGGACGGCCGGCAGGTCCGGGTGCGCGATGTGGCGCGCGTCGAACTCGGGGCGGCCGACTACGGCACCAACGCGTACCTGTCCGGCAAGCCGTCGATCATGATCGGCATCTTCCAGCGACCGGGCACGAACGCGCTCGAGACGGGCGAAACCGTCGAGCGCGTCATGCGGGAGACCGCAAAGTCGTTTCCGCACGGGCTGGAGTACCGCATCATGTGGAACTCCACGAAGTTCATCGCCCAGTCCACCGCCGCGGTCCGCCAGACGCTGCTGGAGGCCGCGGTGCTCGTGGTGCTGGTCATCTTCCTGTTCCTGCAGCGCTGGCGGGCGGCGATCATTCCGGTCGTCGCCATTCCGGTTTCGCTGGTCGGCACCTTCGCGCTTCTTGCCGTTGCCGGCTACAGTCTCAACAGCCTGTCGCTATTCGGCCTGGTCCTGGCGATCGGGATCGTGGTGGACGACGCCATCGTGGTCGTCGAGAACGTCGAGCGCAACCTCGGGTTGGGGC
>NZ_AQPL01000194.1:0-8537 GCF_000395345.1 Cupriavidus sp. WS
ACAAAAAATCTGACAGGTTCGGTGGCGCTGATCCTGACACCGGCGCTGTGCGCCACCATGCTCAAGCCCATTCCTCAGGGGCACCACGACGAGAAGACCGGCTTCTTCGGCTGGTTCAACCGCAACTTCGCCAAGAGCCAGCAGAAGTACCACGGCGGCGTGCTGCACGTGATCCGCCGCTCGGGGCGCTGGCTGATCATCTACCTGATGGTGATCGTGGCGGTGGGCTTCCTGTTCCTGCGGCTGCCCAAGTCCTTCCTGCCCGAGGAAGACCAGGGCACCATGTTCGTGCTGGTGCAGGCGCCGGTGGGCTCCACGCAGGAGCGCACCGCCAAGGTGCTGGCCGACGTGCAGGACTACCTGCTCAACCAGGAGAAGGACGTGGTCGAGGCGGTGCTGACCGTCAACGGCTTCAGCTTCGCCGGGCGCGGCCAGAACTCCGGCCTGGTGTTCGTGCGCATGAAGGACTTCAAGCTGCGCGAGACCGACAACCTGAAGGCGCCGGCGCTGGTGGGCCGCATCTTCGGGCATTTCGCCTCGTACAAGGACGCGCAGATCTTCCCGCTCAACCCGCCCTCGATCCCGGAACTCGGCACCGCCGCCGGCTTCGACTTCGAGCTGCAGGACCGCGCCGGCCTCGGCCACGAGAAGCTGATGGAGGCGCGCAACATGCTGCTGGGCATGGCCGCCAAGGACCCGACGCTGTCGCAGGTGCGGCCCAACGGCCTGAACGACACGCCGCAGTTCAAGGTCAGCATCGACCGCGAGAAGGCCAACGCGCTCGGCGTGACCGCGACCAGCATCGACCAGACCTTCTCCACCGCGTGGGCCTCGCAGTACATCAACAACTTCCTCGACATCGACAACCGCATCAAGAAGGTCTACGTGCAGGGCGAGGCGCGCTTTCGCATGAACCCCGAGGACCTCAACGCGTGGTACGTGCGCAATGCCGCCGGCACGATGGTCCCGTTCAGCGCCTTCGCCACCGGCAAGTGGATCTACGGCTCGCCCAAGCTGGAGCGCTACAACGGCATCTCGGCGGTCGAGATCCAGGGCGCGGCCGCGCACGGCAAGTCGACCGGGCAGGCCATGCAGGCCATCGAAGCCATCGCCGCCAAGCTGCCGGCCGGCATCGGCTACGAATGGACCGGCCTGTCGTACCAGGAAATCCAGTCCGGCTCGCAGGCGCCGATCCTGTACGGCATCTCGATCCTGTTCGTGTTCCTGTGCCTGGCCGCGCTGTACGAGAGCTGGTCGATCCCGTTCTCGGTCATCATGGTGGTGCCGCTGGGCGTGCTCGGCGCGCTGCTGGCCACCACCCTGCGCGGGCTGGAGAACGACGTGTTCTTCCAGGTCGGGCTGCTGACCACGGTGGGCCTGTCGGCCAAGAACGCCATCCTGATCGTGGAATTCGCGCGCGAGCTGCGCGACCAGGGCATGAGCACGCTGGACGCCGCGGTGGAAGCCGCGCGCCTGCGGCTGCGCCCGATCCTGATGACCTCGCTGGCCTTCATCCTCGGCGTGATGCCGCTCGCGCTGAGCAACGGCGCCGGCTCCGGCAGCCAGCACGCCATCGGCACCGGCGTGATCGGCGGCATGCTGACCGCCACCTTCCTGGCCATCTTCATGATCCCGATGTTCTTCGTGGTGATCGGCAAGTTCAGCAAGGCCAAGCCCCACCACGACCCGCATCCCGCGGCCCCGCCGCCGGACGACCCCGCCGGCGGCGACGGCACGCTCAGGGAGGGACACTGACATGCGCAGACATGCCCTGATGACCGCCGCCGCGATCCTGGCCGCCGGCTGCACGCTCGCGCCGAACTACGAACGTCCGGCGGCGCCGGTGGCGCCGGCCTTCCCCGCCGGCGGCGTCTACGACCAGCAGCCCGGCGCCGCGCCGGGCGCCGCCAGCGCCGGCGGCGCGGCGGCCACCGACATCGGCTGGCGCGATTTCTTCGCCGACGCGCGCCTGCAGCGCATCATCGAGATCGCGCTCAGGAACAACCGCGACCTGCGCGTCTCGGTGCTCAACATGGAAGCCGCGCGCGCCCAGTACCAGATCACGCGCGCCGGCCTGTTCCCCACGCTCGACGCGGTGGCCTCCGGCAGCCGCACGCGCACGCCGCTGAACCTGTCCTCCACCGGCCGGCCCATCGCCAGCGAATACTCGGTCGGCGCGAGCGCGTCCTGGGAGATCGACTTCTTCGGCCGCATCCGCAGCCTCAAGGACCAGGCGCTGGCGCAATACCTCGCGCTGGCGCAGACCCGCAAGGCCGCGGAGATCGCGCTGGTGTCGTCGGTGGCCGACCAGTACCTCACCATGCTGGCCTACGACGACGCGCTCGCCGTGACGCGCAACACGCTCGTGACCGCGCAGGAATCGTTCCGCATCACCAAGCTGCAGTTCGAGACCGGCACCGGCTCCGAACTCGACCTGCGCCAGGCCGAAGGCGTGGTCGAGCAGGCCAACGCCAACCTCGAATCGCAAAGCCGCCTGCGCGCGCAGGCGGAAAACGCGCTGGTGCTGCTGGTGGGCGAGCCGCTGCCCGAGGACCTGCCCGGCGGGCTGCCGCTCAACGGCCAGGCGCTGCTGACGGACATCCCGGCGGGGCTGCCGTCGGACCTGCTCGCGCGCCGCCCGGACATCGCCGCGGCCGAGCAGTCGCTGCTGGCCGCCAACGCCAACATCGGCGCGGCGCGCGCGGCCTTCTTCCCGCGCGTGGTACTGACCGGCAGCGCCGGCACGCTCTCGCCCACGCTCGGCGGGCTGTTCAAGCCCGGCTCCGGCGCGTGGTCGTTCAGCCCGCAGATCACGCTGCCGATCTTCGAAGGCGGCGCCAACGTCGCCAACCTCGACCTCGCGCACGTGCAGAAGCGCATCGAGATCGCCAGCTACGAAAAGGCCATCCAGACCGCCTTCCGCGAAGTCTCCGACGGCCTGGCCGCGCGCGGCACCTACGACAAGCAGATCCAGTCGCTGGAGCGCTTCACCGGCTCGCAGGAACGCCGCCTGACGCTGTCCGACCTGCGCTACCGCAACGGCGTGGACAGCTACCTGAGCGTGCTGACCGCGCAGACCGATCTCTACAACGCGCAACAGTTGCTGATCACCGCGCGGCTGCAGCGCCTGACCAACCTCGTCGACCTGTACCAGTTCCTCGGCGGCGGCTGGATCGAGCGCGCCGGCGACACGCCGCGGCCGGCCGATGCGCCGGCGGATTATGGGGCGCAGGCGCGGGCGGATTCGCCGGCGGGATCGCCTTGAAGGAACGCCGGGAACGCCGGAAACGTCAGAGGCGCCGGCAGCTGTAGGCTTCCGTGCGGTACGGAAACGCCAGCGCGGCCTTCCCGGCCAGCGCCGGGCTGCCGTCGATCACGGCCTGCAACTGCGCCCGCACCTTGTCCTGCTCGGCCGCCGGCAGCGAGGCGATGAAGCTGACCGACATCACGCGGTCGACGACGACCTGCTGCGCCGGCCCCACGTGCTCGTAGGGCAGGCTGGCCAGTTCGAGCGAACCGAAGCCGTCGGCCGGGAACACCGCCTTCCAGTCGCCCTTGTAGAAGCGCGGCGCGTCGCCCTCGTAGGGCGTCATGATGGTGGTCAGCTGCGCGACCCAGTCCACCGATTCGTCGCGCACGTTCCACACCAGGCCGAGCCTGCCGCCCGGGCGCAGCACGCGCGCGATCTCGGTCATGGCGGCTTGGTTGGCGAACCAGTGGAAGGCCTGCGCGCAGACCACGGCGTCGACGCTCGCGTCGGGCAGCGGAATCGCTTCGGCGGTGCCTTCGAGCGCCTGCACGGCGGGCAGCGCGGCGCTGAGTTGCGCACGCATGGCGGCGACCGGCTCGACCGCGATCACGGTGGCGCCGGTGGCCTGCAGCAGCTTGCTGAACTTGCCGGTGCCGGCGCCGAGGTCCAGCACGGTCTTGCCGGCGCGCAGGCCGAGCGTGTCCTGCAGCCATTGCGCCAGCGCGGGCGGATAGTCGGGACGGCCGCGGGCATAGGTGTCGGCCTGGGTGGAAAAGCCCTGGGCGGCGGCGTGGTGGATGTCGGTCATGAGGCGCGGTCTCTGGATGCGGGAAGGATCGCTCCAGGGCGCGCGGGATGCCGCGCGGCCCGGGAAGCGGCAGCGCCGGGCGGCGCGCGGTCAAAACCCGGGGAGTCTTGCCGTCGCGGCGGCGGCAAGCCGCAACGGTACGCCTTCGGCGCGGCGCGCGCAAGGCCCGCTGCCGCCGTGCCTTCAAACTGTCATGCGCCGGCTGCCACGCGCCGTCAGTGCTGCATGCCCCAGCGGCGCACGGTCACGCGTTCGAGCGTGCGGAACACGAGGTTCTCGACCAGCAGGCCGATCAGGATCACCATCGCCAGGCCGGCGAACACGCGGTCGGTGTACAGCTCGTTGCGGTTCTGGAAGATGTACCAGCCCAGCCCGCCCTTGCCCGACGACGCGCCGAACACCAGCTCGGCCGCGATCAGCGTGCGCCACGCGAAGGCCCAGCCGATCTTCAGGCCGGACAGGATGGCCGGCAGCGCGGCCGGCACCAGGATCAGCAGCACGTAGCGCAGCCCGCGCAGGCCGTAGTTGCGCCCGGCCATGCGCAGCGTGGCCGGCACGCCGCGGAAACCCGCGTAGGTGTTGAGCGCGAGCGGCCACAGCACCGAGTGGATCAGCACGAACACCAGGCTCTTGCTGCCCAGGCCGAACCACAGCAGCGCCAGCGGCAGCAGCGCGATGGCCGGCAGCGGGTTGAACATCGACGTGAGGGTATCGAGCACGTCGCGCCCGATCTCGGTGGACACCGCCAGCGTGGTCAGCACGAAGGCCAGCACGATGCCGCCCACATAACCTTGCAGCAGCACCGACAGCGACACGCCGGCCTTGTCCAGCAGCTCGCCGCTAGCGATGCCTTCGGCGAACGCGCGCGCGGTGGCGAGGAAGGTCGGCAGCAGCAGGTCGTTGTCCTGCACGCGGGCAATGACTTCCCACAGGCAGGCCAGCACCACCAGGATCAGCGTCTTGCGCAGCCAGCCCTGCTGCCACAGGCGCTGCGGCCACGGCAAGGCGCGCGTCACGGGCAACGCGGTAAACGGCTCCAGCGGCAGCTCGTATTCGGGGCGCACCGCCGGGGTGGCGGCGAGGGATGAGGGGGCTTGGCTCATGGTCGGTCCTGGCGGGCGCTCAGCGCGCCTGCGCGGCGCGGGCCGGCGCGGCGGCCGTGTGCGGCGCCTCGTCGAACAGCAGGTGATGGATGCGCTGGGCGGTGGCCTGGAACTCGGCGCCGCCCTGGCTGGCGAGGTCGTACTGGTGGCTGTTGAGCTCGGCGCGCACCCGGCCCGGATGCGGCGACAGCAGCAGGATGCGGCTGCCCACCACCAGCGCTTCCTCGATCGAGTGGGTCACGAACAGCAGCGTGAAGGCCGCGTCCTGCCACAGCGCCAGCAATTCCTCCTGCATGCGCCGGCGCGTGAGCGCGTCGAGCGCGGCGAACGGCTCGTCCATCAGCAGCACCTTGGGCCGCATGGCCAGCGCGCGCGCGATCGCCACGCGCTGCTTCATGCCGCCGGACAAGGTATGCGGATAGGCGTCGGCGAACTGCGCCAGCCCCACCTTATCGAGGAAGTGCAGCGCGCATTCGCCGGCCTCGCCGCGCGACATGCCGCGCGAATGCACCAGCGGGAACATCACGTTCTGCCGCACGGTCTTCCACGGCGGCAACTGGTCGAACTCCTGGAACACCACGATGCGGTCCGGGCCCGGCGCGCGCACCGGCACGCCGTCGAGCCGGATCTCGCCCTCGCACGGCGGCACGAAGCCGGCCACCGCCTTGAGCAGGGTGGACTTGCCGCAGCCCGACGGGCCCAGCAGCACGAAGCGGTCAGCCGCGTGCACGTCGAAGCTGACCTGGTGGGTGGCGCGCACCACGCGTTCGGGGGTGCGGTATTCCAGCGACACGCCATCCACCTGCAGCAGCGGCGCGGCAGGGGTGGCGGGACGCGCGGAAACCACGCGCAGAGGCTGCACGGACATGTCAGCTACCTTGTGCGGTGGCCGGGTCCTGGAAGAAATAATCCTGCCAGGACTTCGGCTGGTTGCGGATGGCGCCCACGCGGTACATGAACTCGGCCAGCGTGAAGGTGTTCTGCGGCGTGACCTTGAACTGCACCTGCGGGTTCTTCAGGATCTTGACCAGCAGCGCGCGGTCGATCTTGGCCTTGTTGACGCGGATGTACAGGTCGGCCGCCGCTTCCGGGTTGCTGCTGGCGAACTTGGCCGCCTCGGCCAGCGCGTCGACGAAGGCGCGGTAGGTCTTGGGGTTGTCGTTGCGGAATTTCTCGGTGGCGTACAGCACCGTGGCCGAGCTCGGCCCGCCCAGCACGTCATACGAATTCAGCACGATGCGCGCATTGGGGTTGCCGGCCAGTTCCTGCTCCTGGAACGGCGGGTTGCCGAAGTGGCCGCTGATCTCGGTGCCGCCGGAAATGATGGCCGCCGCCGCGTCGGGATGCGGCACCGCCACCGTCCATTTGTCCAGGCGGTTGTATTCCTTGTCGCCCCACTGCTTGGCCGCGGCCAGCTGCAGCACGCGCGACTGCACCGAGACCGACACCGCCGGCAGCGCGATGCGGTCCTTGTCGGTGAAGTCCGCGATGGTCTTGACCTTGGGATTGTTGCTGACCAGGTAGTACGGGAAGTTGCCCAGCGACGCCACGCCCTTGACGTTCTGCTTGCCGTGCGTGCGGTCCCACACCGTCAGCAGCGGGCCCACGCCGGCGCCGGCGATGTCGATGGCGCCCGACAGCAGCGCGTCGTTGATGGCCGCGCCGCCCGAAAGCTGGGTCCACTCCACCTTGATGTCCAGGCCCTGCTGCTTGCCGTGCTTCTCGATCAGCTGCTGGTCGCGCGCCACGTTGAGCAGCAGGTAGACCACGCCGAACTGCTCGGCGACGCGGATCTTGCCCTCGGCATGGGCCGCGCCCGTGACCGCCATGCCGGCGGCCAGCGTCAGCGCGACGGCGCCGCGCTGCCAGCGGGCGGAGAAGAGGCGGGAACGAAACAGGGACATGCGGAACACTCCGTTGGATGCGAGACAGGAAGACGGGCGGCGGCGGCGCCGGCCGGCGCCGCCATCCGGGAAGGCTCAGAGGGGCAGGTCGCCCTCGATGGTGGTGCGGTACATCACGCGGCGCAGGTGGTCGGGCGTGCCGGCGGCCAGGTGCAGCAGCGAGCGGTTGTCCCAGAACACCAGGTCGTGCGGCTGCCACTGGTGGCGGTACACGTGCTCGGGCTTGACGCTGTGCGCGAACAACTGCGCCAGCAGGTCGCGGCTTTCGTCCTCGGGCAGGCCGGCGATGCGCGTGGTGAAATGCTCGCTGACGAACAGCGCGCGGCGGCCCGTTTCCGGGTGCGTGCGCACCACCGGCTGCAGCACCGGCGCCACCTGCGCGATCTGCTCGGGCGTCAGGTTCGGACGCCACGGACTGCGCTGCTGCAGCTCGGCGTACTTGGCCAGGTAGGTGTGCTCGGCCTTGCGCCCTTCCACCGCGGCCTTGAGGTGCGCGGGCAGCGTGTCCCACGCCGTGTGCATGTTGGCGAACAGGGTGTCGCCGCCTTCGGCCGGCAGTTCCTGCGCGTGCAGCAGCGAGCCGAGGCTGGGCTTTTCCTTGTACGACAGGTCGGAGTGCCAGAAATGGCCGGCGTCGCCCAGGCCGATCGGCTTGCCGTCCTTGAGCACGTTGGAGACGATCAGGATTTCCGGGTGCCCGGCCAGCTGGAACTGGTTGAGCACGTGGATCTGCAGCGGCCCGAAGCGGCGGCTGAACGCGATCTGCTGCGCGGGCGTGATGCGCTGGTCGCGGAACACCACCACGTGATAGTCGAGATGCGCGCGGTGGATGCGGGCGAAGTCCTCGGCGGACAGCGGCTCGGACAGGTCCAGGCCGACGATCTCGGCGCCCAGCGGGGCGTCCAGTGGGCGGATCTCGAAAGTGCCGGCCTGGCCGGAATGCGGTGCGCGGGCAGGCGCTGCGGCTGCCGTTTGGGTACCAATCGTCATGACGGGCTCGGGGAACGAAAGTGCGGACTGATCTATGTGGACCGGCCGGCGCGGCGCCGCGCTCCGGCAAAGGAGGGCCCCGCACTGCTTGGTTTCAAGCCTTGCACTGTAGTGACCACGAGCTAGTGCGGTCAACGAAGGTTAACGGTGAGCCTTATTCGTTTATCGCATATGGTGTCCGCATGGCGCTTGTCCACCGCCTCATCCCCGGCATCCCGCGTTCCGGCGCGCTCAGGAGCCGCCAATCCTGCCGTCCACCACGAAGCCGCCGCGGTTCGGCATGCGCACGCGCGGCAGCGTGCGCGCGTCGAGCACCGCGTCGTCCGGCACGATGCCGTGCAGGTCCTGCAGCGGCGTCATCGACGAGTTGGCGCCGGGCATCGGCGCCGCGCCGCGGTTGCGGCGGATCACGTTCTTCTCGAATTCGGCGGGCTGGCCGTAGGCGCGCCACAGCACCGGCTCGCCGGGCGCGCGCGTCCACG
>NZ_AQPL01000195.1:0-1552 GCF_000395345.1 Cupriavidus sp. WS
CGGCACCGCCAGCGTCTCCGCGCCCGCCGCCGGCGCGGCGGCAAGCGCGCCGGCACCCAGCACGCCGGCCGCGCCAAGGCCCGCGCCGTGGCGCAGGAAGCGGCGCCGGGCAGGCCGCGCGGGCGGGCGCGCTGTCTTGTCGTTATCGTCGGTCATTGTTCTTGCTCTTGCGCGCGGGGGCGCGCGCCCGTCCGTGCGGCACGTAAGAGACGGCCGCCGGAAACCGCGCACTCTATGCCTGCGCGCGGCCTCGCGGAAGGAAGGAAAACGCATGCCCATATGCGCCGCCGCATATGCGCGCAGCCGATAACCAAAGCCAAAAACATTCCTTCTGCCACGCCGCGGGCGCCGCGTATCTTGGGAGCCGTCGATTCCCCGACCACCGCCCCGCACAGGAACAAGAACACAATGCCCCTCACGCGCCGCAGCCTGCTCAAACACCTTGCCTGGTCCGGCCTTGGCGCCGCCGCCGCGTCCACCCCGCTGAGCGTGTTCAGCGCCACCGGCGCGGCGCGCCCGGACGTCATCCGCATCGGCGTGGCGCAGCCGGCCACCGGCACGCCGCCCAGCTTCGGCGGCAGCTCGCTGTCGATCGCCCACGCGCGCGGCTGGCTGGAGGAAGCCTTCAAGCCGGCCGGCACGCGCGTCGAGTGGTACTTCTTCAAGGGCGCGGGCCCGGCCGTCAACGAAGCGCTCAGCACGAAGCAACTGGATTTCGCGCTGCAGGGCGACCTGCCCGCCATCGTGGCGCGCGCCGCCGGCCTGAAGACACGGCTGGTGCTGGCCACCAGCGTGCGCACCAATATCTATATCGGCGTGCCGCCCGATTCGCCGCTCAAGACCGTGGCGGACCTGCGCGGCAAGCGCGTGTCGCTGTTCAAGGGCACCAACATGCATCTGCCGGCGCTGCGCCTGCTCGAAGCCAACGGCCTCGCCGAGAAGGACCTGCGCCTGCTCAACCTCGACACCGCGAGCTACCTGGCCGCGCTCACCACGCGCGACCTCGACGCCGCCATCGGCGCGATGGACATCCTGCGCCTGCGCGACAAGGGCGCGGTGCGCATCCTCTATTCGAGCAAGAACCAGTCGCCGATCTACACGCGCCAGAGCCATGTGCTGGTGACCGACGAGTTCGCCAGCAAGTACCCCGAAGCCACCCAGCAGTTCGTCAAGACCTCGGTGCAGGCCGCGCGCTGGGCCTCGGACGAAAAGAACCGCGACGACGTGCTGCACACCTGGGCGCGCGCCGGCACGCCCTACGAGCACTGGAAGGAAGACTACGAAGGCGAGCCGCTGCGCGTGCGCGTGAACCCGAACTTCGACCCGTTCCTGGTGGCGCGCTACAAGGACGCCACCGAGCAGGCCTACCGCCTGCGCCTGTCGCGCGCGCGCTTCGACGTGGACCAGTGGATCGACACGCGCTTCCTCAAGGCGGCGCTGGACGACCTGAGCCTGCAGAGCTACTGGCCGGTCTACCAGGCCAACGGCAAGATCCTCGGAGCCTGACGCGATGGCGGCCAACGAAACCCTGGCGTTGCCGCCGGCGGGACCC
>NZ_AQPL01000196.1:0-50459 GCF_000395345.1 Cupriavidus sp. WS
CCCGCCGCCACGGAAAGCGCCGCGCCCCCGCGCCGCTGGCGCCCCGGCCGCCAGCACCTGGCGTGGCTGCTGGCGTGGCCGGTGCCGCTGGCGCTGCTGCTGGGCTGGTACGTGGCGGCGCGCTTCGAGTGGATCCCGCCGCAGGTGCTGCCCGCGCCCGACGCGGTATGGCACACGCTCTCCGACCTCTACCAGAGCGGCGAGCTGCAGGCCAACCTCGCCGTCAGCGCGATGCGCGTGGCCGGCGGTTTTGCCGTGGGCCTGGCCGGCGGCCTCGCGCTCGGCGTGGGCATGGGCCTGTCGCCGAATTTCCGCGACTACGTCTACCCCACCTTCAAGGCCTTCAGCCAGGTGCCGGTGCTGGGCTGGCTGCCGCTGCTGATGCTGCTGGTGGGCATCGACGAAGCGCTCAAGATCATCCTGATCGCCAAGGCCTCGCTGGTGCCGATCGCGCTCAACACCTACAAGGGCATCCAGAACGTGCCCACGCGCTACATCGAGGTGGCGCGCGTGCTGCGCTTCACGCGCTGGCAGATGCTGTCGCGCGTGGTGTTCCCGGCCGCCGCCGCGCCGATCTGGAACGGCATCCGCTACGGCCTCACGCATGCGTGGCTGGCGCTGGTGGTGGTGGAGCTGCTGGCCTCGTCGGAGGGGCTGGGCTACATGATCGTGTACGGCCGCCAGCTGTTCCAGCTCGACATGGTGATCGCCGCGGTGATCGTGGTCGGCGCGGTCGGCTTCGCGCTGGACAAGGCGCTGGCGCTGGCCGAGGCGGCGGTGCTGCGCTGGCGCAAGCCCGGCCTGTGATCGCCCTTCCTGGCCGCACGACGAACCGATAGCGAAGGAACCAAGATGGCGGAATCATCCAAACGCGCCCTGCGCATTCCCCGGTCGCTGCGCGGCTGGGTCCTGCCGATCGCCCTGGTGGTGCTGTGGTGGGCCGCGGTGCGCTTCGGCTGGAGCACCTCGCCGCTGCTGGTGCCGGTCTCCAAGGTGTGGGACACGGCGGTGCAGCAGGTGCGCAGCGGCGCCCTGTTCGAGGCGCTGCGCGCCAGCCTGTGGCGCGACCTGGCCGGCTTCGCGCTGGGCGCCAGCGTGGGGCTGGCGTTCGGCGCGGCGCTGGGGCTGTCGCGCCTGTTCGAGCAGCTGGCCGGGCCCACTTTCCACACCATCAAGCAGATCTCGCTGTTCGCGTGGATCCCGCTGATCTCGGTGTGGTTCGGCCTCGGCGACACCGCCAAGGTGGTGTTCCTCTCGCTGGCGGCGTTCTTCCCGGTGGTGCTCAACACCTTCGAGGGCATCCGCGGCGTGCCGGCCGACCTGCTGGAGGTCGCGCGCGTGCTGAAGTATTCGCGCTGGCAGGTGCTGCTGCGCGTGGTACTGCCGGCGGCCTCGCCGTCGATCTTCGCCGGCATCCACCTGGCGCTGATCTATGCGTGGCTGGCCACGCTCGGCGCCGAATACCTGCTGGTGGCCGGCAAGGGCATCGGCAACACCATGATCGACGGCCGCGAGAATTTCTGGATGGACCTGGTGATCTTCGGCGTGATCGTGGTCGGGCTGGTCGGCTTCACGCTGAACTGGATCGCCAGCCGCATCGAAGGCCGCCTGCTGGCCTGGCGCGGCCGCTCGGTCGCCGCCTTCTAGGATGCCAGGAGGCACGATCAAAGAGATCCTGGCGTCGTCGCGCGGCCTTGCCGTACCGCTTGTACTGTCTGCGGCCGCGCGCCTGGCCAGGACCGCTTCGCTTCTCTTTGACCGCACCTCCCTTTCCCTTTTCTTCGCACTGCCTCATCTTTTCCGGAGAACCACATGGCGCACGCCGGCACGCTCAGCATCGAGCACCTGCGCAAGCAATACCAGGTCAAGGGCGCGGCCCTGCCTGTGCTGGAGGACATCACGCTGTCGATCGCCCCGGGCGAGTTCGTCAGCATCGTCGGCGCCAGCGGCTGCGGCAAGTCCACCCTGCTGCGGCTGGTGGTCGGGCTGGAAGAAGACTACAAGGGCGAGATCCTGCTCGACGGCAAGCGCGTGGCGGGCACCAGCCTGGACCGCGGCATCGTGTTCCAGGAGCACCGGCTGTTCCCGTGGCTGACGGTGGAGCAGAACATCCGCATGGCGCTGCTCAACGCCAACATCACCGAGACCGACAAGCGCCGCACGGTGCGCGAGCACATCGAGCTGGTCGGGCTGGCCGGCTTCGAGACCGCGTTTCCGCACCAGTTGTCCGGCGGCATGTCGCAGCGCGTGGCGATCGCGCGCGCGCTGGTCACGCGCCCGGAAATCCTGCTGCTCGACGAGCCGTTCGGCGCGCTCGACGCGCTCACGCGCGCCTACCTGCAGCAGGAGCTGCACCGCATCTGGCAGGCCGAGGGCATCACCATGATCCTGGTCACGCACGACGTGGAGGAAGCCGTCTACCTGGGCGACCGCGTGGTGGTGATGGAGCCGCGCCCGGGCCGCATCCGCCGCATCCTGCCGGTGCCGCTGCCGCACCCGCGCGAGCGCGCCTCGGCCGCCTTCGCGCGCGTCAAGGACGACGTGCTGCAGGAATTCACCGGGCGCCTGGCCGAGCTGGCCGAGGCGCCGGTCAAGCGCGAGCCGGACGCGGACGCCACGCGGCTGCCGCCCAATATCCGCTTCGCCATCTGAAATCTGAAGCGCGCCGGCAGGCGCCGGACACCAACGCAGGACTAGACCCACGGGAGAACGCCATGACCCAGCAGCACGCCGCATCGCAAGTCGAACTCGACATCCACCCGGTAGCCGGGCGCATCGGCGCGGAGATCCGCGGCGTGCGGCTCTCGCCGCAGCTCGACGCCGCCACCTTTGCCGCCGTGCGCGCGGCGCTGCTGCGCCACAAGGTGCTGTTCTTCCGCGGCCAGGACCATCTCGACGACGCCGCGCAGGAAGGCTTCGCCAGCCTGTTCGGCACGCCGGTGCCCCACCCCACCGTGCCCTCGCGCGACGGCACGCGCTTCCTGCTGGAGCTCGACTCCGAGCACGGCGGGCGCGCCAACTCCTGGCATACCGACGTCACCTTCGACCTGGCCTACCCGCAGGTCTCGGTGCTGCGCGGCGTGACCATCCCGGCCGCCGGCGGCGACACCGTGTGGGCCAACACCGCCACCGCCTACCAGGACCTGCCCGAGGGCCTGCGCGAGCTGGCCGACCGCCTGTGGGCGCTGCACACCAACGACTACGACTACGCCGCCACGCGCGCCACGGTCAGCACCGACGCCATCAAGCGCTACCGCGAGGTCTTCACCTCGGCCATCTACGAGACCGAGCACCCGGTGGTGCGCGTGCACCCGGAAACCGGCGAGCGCACGCTGGTGCTCGGGCATTTCGTCAAGAAGCTGCTCGGCTATTCGGGCTCGGACTCGCAGCACCTCGTGGCCGTGCTGCAGGACCACGTGCACCGCCTGGAGAACACCGTGCGCTGGCGCTGGCGCGCCGGCGACGTGGCGATCTGGGACAACCGCGCCACCCAGCACTACGCCATCAACGACTACGGCGACGCCAAGCGTGTGGTGCGGCGCGTGACCATCGCCGGCGACGTGCCGGTCGGCGTGGACGGCCGGCGCAGCGTCGCGGTCAAGTCCGGCGCGCCCAAGGCGGGCGAGCCGGCCAACCACGCGGCGCACGCGCGCGCGGCGGCATAGGCAGCCGGACTCCGGAAACGACAAAGGCGGCCCGCGGGCCGCCTTTGTCGTTACGCCGGAGGAAGATCCTCAGTGCACCATCATGTTCTGGTTCATGTTGTGCATGATCCACAGCGAACCTGCGATCACGATCAGCAGGATCAGCGCGGTGAAGGCCAGCGCCATCACGTTCCAGCGCTGCTCCGAGGAACGGTCCATGTGCAGGAAGTACACCAGGTGCACCACGATCTGCACCACGGCCAGGCCGAGGATGACGGCCAGCGTGGTGCCGGCGGCGACCGTGCCGCCGCCGCCCATCACCAGGCGGAACGGGATGACGGTCAGGATGACCGCCAGCACGAAGCCAATCACGTAGTTCTTGACGCTGCTGTGGCTGGCGCCGCCGGCGCTGGTGCCGTGCGCGCCGTGGCCGGCGGTCGAGACGTTGCTGTGTTCCATTACATCGCTCCCATCAGGTAGACCACGGTGAACACGCCGATCCAGACGATGTCCAGAAAGTGCCAGAACAGCGCGAAGCACGCCAGGCGCTTGCCCACGGTCGGCGTCAGGCCCTTGCGGGCGATCTGCCAGATCAGCACGGCCATCCACAGCAGGCCGCTGGCCACGTGCAGGCCGTGGGTGCCGACCAGCGTGAAGAACGACGACAGGAAGGCGCTGCGGTTCGGGCCCGCGCCTTCGGCGATCATGTGATGGAACTCGTTGATTTCCATGCCGATGAAGGCCACGCCGAACAGGAAGGTGATGGCCAGCCAGAACTGCAGGCGGGACTTCTGGCCGTTGTGCAGGGCCACCATCGCCATGCCCGAGGTCAGGCTCGAGAACAGCAGCAGGAAGGTCTCGACCAGGACGTAGTTCAGTTCGAACAGTTCCTTGCCCGAGGGGCCGCCCGCCACTTCGCCGCGCAGCACCGCGAAAGCGGCGAACAGACCGGCGAAGATGATGCAGTCGCTCATCAGGTAGACCCAGAAGCCGAACACGGTGTTGGCGCTGGTGTCGTGATGGGCGTGGTCGTGCGAATGGTCATGGGCATGCCCTGCGGCATGCGCGGAATGACGGTCTAGGACTTGTGTGGACATAGGTTTCAGGCCTGCGACGCGACGCGCTGGAAGTGGGTCTTTTCGACTGCCTCGACTTCGCGTGCGGGCACGTAGTAGTCGATGTGGTCGTCGTTGCTGCGGAAGATGAAGGACACGATCATGCCCACCAGGCCCACGATCGCCAGCCACCAGATGTGCCAGGTCGCGGCGAAGCCCAGCACGAAGCTGAACGCGCCCATGTAGAAGCCGGCGCCGGTGTTCTTCGGCATGTGGATCTGCTCGTAGTGCGCTTCCTGCTTGGGCGCTTCGCCGCGGGCCTTCATGTCGGCGAAGGCGTCCAGGTCACGCACCACCGGGGTGTGCGCGAAGTTGTAGAACGGCGGCGGCGACGAGGTGGACCACTCCAGCGTGCGGCCGTTCCACGGATCGCCCGTGACGTCGGCCAGCGCCTTGCGGTTGCGCACGCTCACCACGATCTGCAGCACCTGGAACACCACGCCCAGGCCGATCAGCGCGGCGCCGCACACGGCCACGTACAGGAACGGGTTCCAGGCCGGGTTGTCGGTGTGGTTCAGGCGGCGGGTCATGCCCATGAAGCCGAGCACGTACAGCGGCATGAAGGCCAGGTAGAAGCCGACCAGCCAGCACCAGAAGGCGCACTTGCCCAGGCGCTCGTCGAGCTTGAAGCCGAACGCCTTCGGGAACCAGTAGGTGATGCCGGCCAGGTAGCCGAACAGCACGCCGCCGATGATCACGTTGTGGAAGTGGGCGATCAGGAACAGGCTGTTGTGCAGCACGAAGTCAGCGGCGGGCACGGCCATCAGCACGCCGGTCATGCCGCCGATCACGAACGTGACCATGAAGCCCAGCGTCCACATCACCGGCGTGGTCATGCGCACGCGGCCGCGGTACATGGTGAACAGCCAGTTGAAGATCTTCACCCCGGTCGGGATGGAGATGATCATGGTGGTGATGCCGAAGAACGCGTTCACGCTGGCGCCGGAGCCCATCGTGAAGAAGTGGTGCAGCCAGACCAGGAACGACAGCACCATGATGGCGCAGGTCGCGTAGACCATGCCCTTGTAGCCGAACAGCTTCTTGCCCGAGAAGGTCGAGATGACTTCGGAGAAGATGCCGAATGCCGGCAGCACCAGGATGTACACCTCGGGGTGGCCCCAGATCCAGATCAGGTTCACGTACATCATGGCGTTGCCGCCCATTTCGTTCGTGAAGAAGTGCATGTCGAAGTAGCGGTCCAGGCCCAGCAGCGCCAGCGAGACCGTCAGCACCGGGAACGAGGCGATGATCAGCACGTTGGTGCACAGCGCGGTCCAGGTAAACACCGGCATGCGCATCAGGGTCATGCCCGGAGCGCGCATCTTGAGGATGGTGACCAGGAAGTTCACGCCGGTGAGCAAGGTGCCCAGGCCGGAGATCTGCAGGCTCCACAGGTAGTAGTCCACGCCCACGCCGGGGCTGAACTGCAGGCCCGACAGCGGCGGGTAGGCCAGCCAGCCGGTGCGCGCGAACTCGCCGACGCCCAGCGAGACGTTGACCAGCATCGCGCCGGCCACGAACAGCCAGAAGCTCAGCGTGTTGAGGAACGGGAAGGCCACGTCGCGCGCGCCGATCTGCAGCGGCACGACCAGGTTCATCAGGCCCGTCATCAGCGGCATCGCCACGAAGAAGATCATGATCACGCCGTGGGCGGTGAAGATCTGGTCGTAGTGCTCGGGCGGCAGGATGCCCGGCGAGCCGTTGGTGGACAGCGCCAGCTGCGTGCGCATCATGATCGCGTCGGCGAAGCCGCGCAGCAGCATGACCATCGCCACGGCCGAATACATGATGCCGATCTTCTTGTGGTCGACCGAGGTGAACCACTCATTCCACAGCCAGCCCCACTTGCGGGTGTAGGTGATCAGCGCGAACACCGCCAGCGCGCCCAGGGCCACCACCGACAACGTGCCCATGACGATGGGCTCGTGGAACGGGATGGCATCCAAACTCAATTTGCCAAACATCATTACTCCTAGGAATTCGAGCCCGGCGCCGACTTAGCGGGCGCGGCCAGGGACACCTGGCTCTCGCCGAGGGTGTTGCGCGAGGTGCAGACAGGACCGAACGAGGTGCCGTTGCCGGCGATCGCGCCGCCGGCGCCGTCCATGTACTTGTGCAGGATGCCGTGGTACAGCTGCGGATCGACCTTGGCGAACAGCGTCACGGGTTCCTTCTCGCTGGGCTTGGCCAGTTGTTCGTAGTCGGCCAGGTTCAGCTCGCGCGACGAGGCGCGGACCTGCTTGACCCACTGTTCGAAGTCGAAGTTCGACACGGCCTTGGCCTTGAACTTCATGCCCGAGAAGCCGCCGCCGCTGTAGTTCGCCGACATGCCGTCATAGCTGCCGGCTTCGTTGGCGATCAGGTGCAGCTTGGTCTCCATCCCCGCCATCGCGTAGATCTGGCTGCCCAGCTGCGGGATGAAGAAGGAGTTCATGATCGAATCGGACGTGATCTTGAAGTTCACCGGCGTGTTGACCGGGAACGCGATCTCGTTGACGGTGGCGATGTGCAGTTCGGGATAGATGAACAGCCACTTCCAGTTCAGCGCCACGGCCTCGATCGTGATCGGCTTGACGTCCGACTCGATGGGCTTGTACGGGTCCAGGTCGTGCGAGGACTTCCAGGTGATGATGCCCAGCACCAGGATGATCAGGCACGGGATCAGCCACACCACCACCTCGATCCCGGTCGAGTGCGACCAGTCCGGCTCGTAGCGGGCGTTCTTGTTGCTTGCGCGGTACTTCCAGGCAAAGGTGAACACCAGGATGATCACCGGCACCACCACCAGCAGCATCAGCCAGGTCGCGATCAGGATGATGTTCTTTTCGTCGGCGCCGATCTGGCCCTTCGGATCTAGCACGGTCATGTTGCAGCCGGCCAGCAGCAGCAGGGCGCCACCGGGCAGGAACCGCGTCCAACGCGGAAGTTCGGGTATCTTCATGTCACGACTGGTTGAGTAAGCCACGGAACGACGGCGCGGCGTGGTTTTGCCGCCCGATGCGCAAGCAAGAGGCAGACGACTTAAGGCTTGGGGGAAACTCGGTTCAGGCGGCCTGCCGGCCCGGAGAAGCGCCAATCAGCGGCGGACTGGCCTGGTCCTTGTGGGACGGGTTGGGCAGGATGGCCCGGTCCTTGCTGGACAGAGCGTTGCGGGACTGCGGCGGTCCACACAGGAGGATGTTGCGGTGACGATGCTCGACACGCCTGCCGGTGCGGCAAACGTGGTTTATTGATGAGAATCGGGGGCCGTCAGACATCGTGGCGCGAATCTACCGCATCGCAACAACGAGGGTAAACCCGGTAACAGGAACACACTGTCCGCCAAACAGGACAATACGGCATCTCGCGCGATCGTGCGGTGAACGGTGCGCTTGTTCAGAAACATCCTGACTGCGGCAAGGTGTCGCAGGGTGCGCACCCTTGAAAGCAGTTGCACAAATTGCAACGCGCAGGCGCGGCCCGCGCGGCGGTCTTCCGCCGTCCGCGCATCGCCTGCGCGCCGCGCCGGCGGCCTCCGGTCTGACCTCGGGCAGCCCGCCCGGTTCTATCCAAATGCGATAAGCTTCCTTCCCCTGCCACCGCGATTTCGCAACCATAGGGCCCAGCCGGATCTTCCCGATCCCCGCCACCCTTCCGGAGAAATCGCATGACCCTGTTGCGCAACTGGCCCCGCCGCCTCGGCCTTGCCCTGTCCTTCGCCGTGCTGGCCTGGTCCGCCAGCGCCGCCGCCGCCGACCAGGCCGTGCGCGTGGGCTACCAGAAGGCCGGCCTGCTCGCCGTGCTCAAGGCCCAGGGCTCGCTCGAGAAGAAGCTCGCGCCGCTGGGCTTCAAGGTCGAGTGGAAGGAATTCCCGGCCGGCCCGCAACTGCTGGAGGCGCTCAACGCCGGCAGCATCGACTTCGGCTACACCGGCGCGCCGCCGGCCGTGTTCGCCCAGGCCGCGCGCGCCAGCTTCGTCTACGTCGGCGCCGAGCCCGGCGGCAAGGCCAACGAGGCCCTGTTCGTGCTCGACAAGTCCCCGGTGCGCGCGGTGGCCGACCTCAAGGGCAGGCGCGTCGCGCTGCAAAAGGGCTCCAGCTCCAACTACCTGCTGGTGCAACTGCTCAAGAAAAACGGCCTGAGCCTGCAGGACATCCAGCCGATCTACCTGCCGCCGGCCGACGCCCGCGCCGCCTTCGAGAGCGGCAACGTGGACGCCTGGGTGGTGTGGGACCCCTACTACGCGCTGGCGCAGAAGGCCCTCAAGGTGCGCACCATCGCCGACTACGAAAACGTGCCCTCGCCGTTCAACTTCTACGAAGCCGCCGGCGCCTTCGTCAAGGCGCACCCGCAGGCGGTCAACGCCATCCTCGAGCAACTGCGCGCCAGCGGCCTGTGGGTGGTGAAGAACCCCGGCGAGACCGCCGCCCTGCTCGCGCCCGCGGTCGGCCTCGAAGTGCAGGTGGTGGAAGCCTGGCTCCGGCGCGTGCCCTACGGCGCCACCCCGGTCACGCCAGACGTGGTGGCCGCCCAGCAGCAGGTGGCCGACCTGTTTTACCAGCAGAAGCTGATCCCGGCCCCGATCCAGGTCAAGGACAACGTCTGGCAGGCCAGTTTCCCGCTCGCCAGCCAGTGACCGGGCGGCGGGCAGCGCCGGTCAGCGCCGGTCAGCGCCGGCACGGGCCGCGCGCGGCCCGGTGCGATCACCGGCCACCGCCTTGGCGGGCGCCGGCCCGCGCTGCTACCATGCCCGCTCCCGGCAGGCTTCCCATCACCATAGATCCAGCAACCACAACATGAAACTCGAGACGATTGCAGTCCACGGCGGCTACTCCCCCGATCCCACCACCCGCGCGGTGGCCGTGCCGATCTACCAGACCGTGGCCTACGCCTTCGACAACGCGCAGCACGGCGCCGACCTGTTCGACCTCAAGGTGCCCGGCAATATCTACAGCCGCATCATGAACCCGACCAACGACGTGCTCGAGCAGCGCCTGGCCGCGCTCGAGGGCGGCGTGGGCGCGCTGGCGCTGGCGTCCGGCATGGCGGCCATCACCTACGCGATCCAGACCATCGCCGAGGCCGGCGACAACATCGTCTCGGCCAGCCAGCTCTACGGCGGCACCTACAACCTGTTCGCGCACACGCTGCCGCTGTCCGGCATCGAGACGCGCTTCGCCGACGGCCGCAACCCGGCCGCCTTCGGCGACCTGATCGACGAGCGCACCAAGGCCATCTTCGTCGAGTCGGTCGGCAACCCGCTCGGCAACATCGTCGACATCGCCGCCATCGCCAAGGTCGCGCACAGCCACGGCATCCCGCTGATCGTCGACAACACCGTGCCCTCGCCCTACCTGTGCCGGCCGTTCGAGCACGGCGCGGACATCGTGGTGCACTCGCTGACCAAGTACCTGGGCGGCCACGGCAACAGCGTGGGCGGCGCCATCGTCGACAGCGGCAAGTTCCCGTGGGCCGAGCACAAGGCCCGCTTCAGGCGCCTGAACGAACCCGACGTGTCCTACCACGGCGTGGTCTACACCGAAGCGCTGGGCCCGGCCGCCTACATCGGCCGCGCGCGCGTGGTGCCGCTGCGCAATACCGGCGCGGCGCTGTCGCCGTTCAACGCCTTCCTGATCCTGCAAGGCATCGAGACCCTGGCGCTGCGCCTGGACCGCATCACCGAGAACGCGCTGGCCGTGGCGCGCCACCTCAAGGCCAGCCCCAAGGTCGAGTGGGTCAACTTCGCCGGCCTGCCCGAGCACCCGGACCACGCGCTGGTGCAGCGCTACCTCGGCGGCCGCGGCCCCGGCATCCTGTCGTTCGGCCTCAAGAGCGGCGGCCGCGAGGCCGGCGCGCGCTTCCTCGACGCGCTGCAGCTGTTCACGCGCCTGGTCAACATCGGCGACGCCAAGTCGCTGGCCACGCACCCGGCCTCCACCACCCACCGCCAGCTCGACGCCGCCGAACTGAAGGCCGCCGGCGTGAGCGAGGACATGGTGCGCCTGTCGATCGGCATCGAGCATATCGACGACCTGCTCGAAGACCTCGACCGGGCGCTGGCGGCGGCCTGAGGCCGGCGCTGCCCGTCCTGCCTGTCGTTTCCCTCCGGTTTGCTCCCCTCTCCCGCCCGCGGGAGCGGGACCGCGGGAGAAGGCAGGCGCATCGCACGCCACCCAGCCAGACCCATCCGCCTTATTCGTCCGAGTTATATGTCCATGCATATTTACTCGTTCCTTGCGCATAGGTAGCCCCCTACAATGGCTCCCTCGCCCGCCGCTGAAAACGCGCGCGGGCACGCCACACACACCAACGACACGGGGAGCTTTGATGAAAATGGGTTTCGGGATTCGACTGATTGCCGCGGTGCTTGCCCTCGGCGTGATCCAGACGGCCGGCGCGGCCGATCCGGACAAGAAGGAAATCCGCTTCGGCGCCACCGCCGGCCCGTACTCCGACCAGATCCGCTACGGCATCAAGCCGCTGCTGGAGAAGAAGGGCTACAAGGTCACCATCGTCGAGTTCAGCGACTACGTGCAGCCCAACCTGGCGCTGGCTGATGGCGCCATCGACGCCAACGCCTTCCAGCACGTGGCCTACCTGAAGAAGTTCGCCGGCGACCGCAAGCTGCAACTGTCCGAGGTGCTGCAGGTGCCGACCGCGCCGATCGGCATCTACAGCCACAAGCACAAGACCCTGGCCGAAGTGAAGCCGGGCGCCACCGTCTCGCTGCCCAACGATCCGTCCAACCTGGCGCGCGCCATCGCGATCCTGCAGCAGATCGGCTGGGTCACGCTCAAGCCCGGCACCGACACGATCCGCGCCAGCGAGCGCGACATCGAGACCAACCCGAACAAGCTCAAGCTGATCCAGCTCGAAGCCGCGCAGCTGCCGCGCTCGCTCGACGACGTGGACTACGCCTTCGTCAACGGCAACTTCGCGCTGTCCTCCGGCCTGAAGCTGACCGAGGCGCTGTCGCTGGAGAAGATTCCCGACTACTACATGAACCTGGTGGCCGTGCGCACCGTCGACCTCGGCAAGCCGTTCGTCAAGGACATCCGCGACGCCTACCAGTCGCCGGAATTCAAGGCGACCACGCAGCAGCGCTTCGCGGGCTTCCTGCCGCCGGCATACCAGCGCTGAACCAGCGCTGAGGCAGCGCGGCCCTTCGGGGCCTTGGAAGCAAAAAGCGCCCGGCTTGGTCCGGGCGCTTTTTTTCCGGGGCAACGTGCCAGGGCAATGAACGAAGCCACCAGATACGCCCAAGCCGCCAGAGCTAGCCCAGGCAAGGTGTTCTCCCGCTCCCGCACGCGGGAGAGGGGAGCGAACCAGCGGTATGTCGAGGTTCGCGCCAGGGCTGATGACGCGAGCAATCTGCTTGCGTGCAAACCTTCGGCATGGCCAGCCACGCCGCCGGACCCACCCGCTATTTCGCCGCCACCTGCTTCATCCCCTTCATCGCCTTCGCCCCGCCATCGGCCAGCGTCGAGGCGCCGCCCCAGTCGCCGCCCAGCGCCTTGACCAGGAACACCGCGGTCAGCATCTGCTGGCCGCGCAGTTGCGCCGCCGTGCGCTCGGCGCCGAGCAGGCCCTGCTGGGCCGTGATCACGTCGAGGTAGCCGGTGGCGCCGCCTTCGTAGCGCGCGGTGGCCATGTCGAGCACCTGGCGCGCGCTGCCCACGGCGCGCCGCTGCTGGTCGTTGGCGCGCGACAGCGCGGACAGGCCGGTGATGCCGTCTTCCACTTCCTGCATCGCGGTCAGCACCACGCGGCGGTAGTTGGCCACGGTGCCGTCGTAACCGGCCTGCGCGAACGACAGGTTGGCGCGCAGCTTGCCGCCGTCGAACAGCGTCACCGCCGCCGTGGCGCCGACCGACCACACCAGGCTGGGCAGGTTGAACAGCGAGCCGAACGCGCCGCTCTCGCCGCCGATCGCCGAGCCGAGTATCACGCTCGGATAGAACGCGGACTTGGCCACGCCGATCTGCGCGTTGGCCGCGGCCATCGCGCGTTCGGCCGAGGCCACGTCGGGCCGGCGCTCCAGCACGTCGGACGGCACGCCGAGCGGCACCGCGGGCGGCACCAGCTCGGCCACCTCGGGCGCCAGCGCGAACAGCGGCGCGGCGGTGCCGGTGAGCGTGGCGATGGCGTGCTCGAACTGGCTGCGCTGCTTGGCCAGCACGTCCACCTGAGTGAGCGTCGCGTCGAGCAGCGCCTGCTGCTGCGCCAGATCCAGCCCGGACGCGGCGCCGAGGTCGTGGCGCGCGCTGACCAGATCGAGCGCGCGGCGCTGCAGCGCGATGGAGCGCTGCAGCACGTCGATCTCGATGTCGAGCGCGCGCAGGTTGTAGTAGTTGGCGGCGAGGTCGGTGGTCAGCAGCAGCCGCACGTTCTCGAAATCGGCCTGCGACTGCTGCGCCGAGGCCTCGGCGCTTTCGATGGTGCGCCGCACGCGGCCGGCCAGGTCGAGCTCGTAGCCCACCGTGAACGAGGGCGTGAGGTCGTTCTGCACGGTGCCGAAGTTCGGCGCCGCATAGTTGGTCAGCGGGCGGTTGGCGGAGATGGCCGCGCGCTGCGCGCGCGCATTGATGCCGATCTGCGGGAACAGCCCGGCATTGGCCGCGTTGGCCTGCGCGCGGGCCTGCGCCAGGCGGGCATTGGCCACGGCCAGCGTGGGGTTGGCCGCGAGCGCCTGCTGCTCGAGCGCATCGAGGCGGGCGTCGCCGAAGCGTTCCCACCAGGTGCCCTTGGCCACGCTGTCGCCGGGCGTGCTTTCGCGCCACGGCGGCTCGATCTTCCATGCCGCGGGCAGCTCGGAATCCGGCTTGCGGTAGTCGGGGCCGGCCGCGCAGCCGCCGAGCAGGATCGCCGCGGCGAGGGCCGCGGCAAGCGCCGGCGCGAGGACCGGCGACGGGCGCCGCAGCCTCATCGCTTGGCCTCCGCCGCCGGCGCGGCGCTTTGTCCCGCGCTTTGTTGTCCTGCGCCCTGCCTGGCACCCTCCGCGCCGTTCTTCGCGCCGTTCTGCGCCACCGGCGCCAGCACCACGCGGTCGCCGTTGGCGATCGAGTCGGAGGGGTTGAGCACCAGCCGGTCCTGCAGGCCGAGCCCGTCCAGCACTTCCACCGTGGTGCCGTAGTAGCGCCCGAGGTTGACCGGGCGCAGCGTCACCTTGCCCTGCGCGTCCACCACGGCCACGCGCGTGCCTTCGCCGCGGAACAGCAGCGCGTTGCTCGGCGCCAGCAGCGCCTGGCTGTTCTTGAGCGGCAGCGAGACGGTGACGTAGGCGCCGGGCAACAGCGCGCCTTCGCGGTTGGGCAGGTTGACTTCCACCTGCATGGTGCGGGTGGTGGTGTCGATCGAGGCGGCGGTGCGCGCCACCTCGCCCTTGAAGGCCTGGCCGCGCAGCTCGACCTGCGTCACCACCACTTCCTGGCCGGGCTTGACGAGGTTGGCATAGCTCTGCGGCACGTTGACGTAGACGCGCAGCGGATCGGTCTGCGAGAGCAGGAACAGCTGCCGGTTGCCGTCGATCAGGTCGCCCACGTCGACGCTGCGGCGCGTGATGATGCCGGAGAACGGCGCCACCACGCGCTTGAAGCCTTCGAGCTGGCGCAGGCGCTGCACGTTGGCGTCGGCCGCGGCCACGTTGGCCACGCCCTGCGTCACCGCGCTGCGGCGCTCGTCCAGTTCCTGCTGCGACACCACGTCCTTCTTGCGCAGCCCTTCCCAGCGCTCCACCGTGCTGCGCGCCAGCGCGAGGCTGGAGGCGGCCTGCTCGCGCGCGGCGATGGCCTGGCTCAACTGCTGGTCGATTTCCGGGGTCTCGATCTCGGCCAGCAGCTCGCCCTTCTCCACGCGCGCGCCGATGTCCTTGGTCCAGCGCTTCACGTAGCCGTTGGCGCGCGCGGCGATGGGCGCCTGCACGTAACCCTGCAGCGTGCCCGGCAGCGCCAGCGACTGGCTGCTGCCGGTCTGCGGCAGCGCCGTCTGCACGTACTGCATGGCGCGCTCCTCGGTGCCGGTCTTGAGCGCCTTGGCGTTGGCGTAGCGGCTGATCATGGTGCGCCCGGCGCCCACCACCAGCAGCGCCAGCACCACCAGCGCGGCGATGCGCGTGCGCCGCGCCACCTCGCGCCGCTTGAGCTGCTCGTGCGGGTCCTGCCCGCCGGCCTCGTCGTCAGCCAGGTGCAGACCCAGCTCTGCATGGCGTTGTTCGGTCATTGCTTCAACCCTCTTGATGTGTGGGAGCCAGCGGCGGATGGGCCGTGCCGCCGTGCGGCTTGCGCCCGGCCAGCCAGCGATGCACGGCGGCGAACACCACCGGCACGAAGAACAGCGTCGACACGGTGGCGAACAGCAGCCCGCCGATCACCGCGCGGCCCAGCGGCGCGTTCTGCTCGGCGCCTTCGCCCAGGCCCAGCGCCATCGGGATCATGCCGATGATCATGGCCAGCGCGGTCATCAGCACCGGGCGGATGCGGGTCGCGCCCGCCTCCAGCGCGGCCGACAGCGGCGGCACGCCTTCTTCCAGGCGCTGCCGCGCGAACGACACCAGCAGAATACTGTTGGCGGTGGCCACGCCCATCGTCATGATCGCCCCGGTCAGCGCCGGCACGCTCAAGGTGGTGCCGGTGATGAACAGCATCCACGCGATGCCGGCCAGCGCCGCGGGCAGCGCGGCGATGATGACCGCCGCGTCGATCCACGACTGGAAGTTCACCACCACCAGCAGGTACACCAGCACGATCGCCATCGCCAGCCCGACGCCCAGGCCGATGAACGACGACTGCATGGTCTGCACCTGCCCGCGCACCACGAGCTGCGAGCCGCGCGGCAGCTTGCCCGTCATCTGGTCCACCAGCTTCTGCACCTTGCCCGCCACGCTGGCGAGGTCGGTGCCCTGCACGCTGACGTAGATGTCGATGGCGGGCAGGATGTTGTAGCGCGACGCCACCGCCGGCTGGCGCGCGGTCGAGGCCTGCACCAGGTTGCCCAGCAGCTGCGAGCTGCCCGGGCTGGCCCCGGCCGCGGGCGCCGCGGCGTTCGCGGCGCTGCCGGCGCCGGCCACCGGCAGGTTGAGCAGCGTGTCGAGCGAGTCGATCTTGTACTGCGGCGTCTGCACCGCCACGCTGTAGACGATGCCGTTGGTCGGGTTGAGCCAGAACGCCGGGGCGGTCTGCGCGCTGCCCGACAGCGAGATCAGCACGTTCTGCCCGACGTTCTGCGCCGACAGCCCGAGCTGCTGCAGCCGCGTGCGGTCCATGTCGAGGTTGATGGCGGGATAGTCGTTGCGCTGGTGCACGTGCGCGTCGACCGCGCCGGGGATCTCGCGGATCTGCTTGACCAGCTCGCCGGCGAGCCGCGCGTTGCCCTGCAGGTCGTTGCCGGTGAACTGCACGTCGATCGCCGCCGGCAGGCCGAAGTTCAGGATCTGCGTGACGATGTCGGCCGGCTGGAAGAAGAACTCCACGCCGGGGAAGCGCTTGGGCAGCTCGGCGCGCAGCCGCGAGATGAACTCCTCGGTGGGCCGGTGGCCTTCGCGCAGCGACATCAGGATCTCGCCGTCGAGCGTGCCGATGGTGCCGGCGTTGCTGTAGGAGAGGTTGATGCCGCTGTTGGGCACGCCCAGGTTGTCGAGGATGGTCTCGAGCTGGTCGGGCGGGATCATCTCGCGGATGGCCGCCTCCACCTGGTCGGCCACGCGCGCGGTTTCCTCGATGCGGGTGCCGGTCGGCGTGCGCATGTGCAGGCGGATCTGGCCGGCGTCCACGGTGGGGAAGAAGTCGCGCCCGAGGAACGGGATCAGCGCGCACGACAGCACGCAGAAGCCGAGGAACACCGTGGCGAAGCGCTTGCGGTTGCCCAGCTGCGCCGACAGCGCCAGCGTGTAGACGCGCCGCACGTGCTCGAAGCGGCGGTCGAAGCCGCGGTACAGCCGCTGCAGCAGGCTGGGCTTGCCGCCGTCGGCGTGCGCGTGGGCGCCGCCCATCAGCAGCATCACCAGCGTCGGCACCAGCGTGCGCGACAGGATGTAGGAGGCCACCATCGCGAACACCACCGCCTCGGCCAGCGGCACGAACAGGAAGCGCGCCACGCCCTCGAGGAAGAACATCGGCACGAACACGATGCAGATGCACAGCGTGGAGACGAACGCGGCCACGCCGATCTCGCCGGCGCCGGCGTCGATCGCCTCCAGCAGCGGCTTGCCCAGGTGCATGTGCCGCTCGATGTTCTCGATGGTGACGATGGCCTGGTCCACCAGGATGCCGACCGAGAGCGCCAGGCCCCCCAGCGTCATCAGGTTCAGGGTCTCGCCGAGCGCGTGCAGCATCAGCACCGAGGCCAGGATCGAGAGCGGGATGGTCAGCCCGATGATCAGCGTGCTGCGCCAGTTGCCGAGGAACAGCAGCACCATCGCGGCGGTCAGGCCGGCGGCGATCAGCGCCTCGAACACCACGCCCTTGACCGCGGCCTTGACGAACACCGACTGGTCGAACAGCGGCGTGATCTTCACGTCGGACGGCATGATCTGCTGCGCGCGCGGCAGCATCGCGCGCAGGTTGCTGACGATGTCGAGCGTGGAGGCCGCGCCGTTCTTGAGCAGCGACAGCAGCACGCCGCGCTGGCCGTCCTGGCGCACGATGTTGGTCTGCGGCGAGAAGCCGTCGCGCACGTAGGCCACGTCGCGCAGGTACGTGGTGTTGCCGCCGATGGTGCGCACCGGCAGGTCGTTGAGCCCGGCGATCGCGTCGGGCGAGCCGTTCATCCGGACGTTGAACTCGGTCTCGCCGAGCTTGGCCGTGCCCGACGGCAGGATCAGGTTCTGCAGGTTGACGGCGTTGACCACGTCGGCCGGCGCGAGGCCGCGCGCCTGCAGCGCCTGCATGTCCAGGTCGACCGACACCAGCCGGTTCTTGCCGCCGTAGGGGAACGGCACCGCCACGCCGGGGATGGTGATGAGCTGCGGGCGCAGCAGGTTCACGGCCGCGTCGAACAGCGACTGCTCGGACAATGTGGGGCTGGACAGCCCGAGCTGCACCACCGGGATGCTGGAGGCCGAGTACTTGATCACCAGCGGCGGCGTGATGCCGGGCGGCAGCTGGCGCAGCTGCGACTGCTCCACCGCCACCACCTGCGCGATCGCGGTCTGGATGTTGGCGGTGGGCTGGAAGAAGATCTTGATGATCGCCACGCCGTTGAGCGACGTCGACTCGATGTGCTCGATGTCGGAGACGGTGGTGGTCAGGCTGCGCTCGTTCTGCGCCGAGATGCGCTGGCCCATCTCCTGCGGCGACAGGCCGTTGTAGTTCCAGATGATGCTGATGACCGGGATGTTGATCTCGGGGAAGATGTCGGTCGGCATCTTCAGCAGCGCGAAGGGTGTGGCGAGCACGATCAGCATCGCCATCACGATAAAAGTGTACGGGCGACGCAGCGCCAGCTGGACCATGGACACGGGGCGGGTCTCTTGTGGAAAGGACAGCGGGATTCCTGCAGGACGTCGACCCGGCACCTGACCAAGGCGCGCCGGCGGCATGCCCGCGGCGAGACTTTTGCCGCGCACTGACATGCGCCGTACTGTCGACGGTGAAGGAATATAGCACGCCATTTCGTATCGCGTGGACTGCCCCGGCAATCCCCCGCAAGCGGCATGCCAAGGTGTTGCGCGCGGTGCAAATACATTCACGCAGACATTTATCCGCACCCAGAATGCATGGACATTTGCCGCGCCGCGGCGGCCGGATGCCGGCCGAACGCATAAGCTTGTGCGGCATTCTTCGTTCCCTGCCGGCCCGCGCTCGCCTACCCTGCTGCGCTTGTGCACGGATAAGGCAGGAACGGCAATGACGCAAGCATTCGACAAAGGGCGGCGCACGGTGGTGAACGCGGTGCTGGCGGCGGGCGCCGCCGCCGCGCTCGGCGTGGCGGGGCCGGCGCGCGCGCAGGCGCAGAAGCACACGCTGCGCATCGGCTACCAGAAATCGTCCACGCTGATGATCCTGCTGAAGTCGCGCGAGACGCTGGAAAAGGCGCTGGCGCCGCTCGGCGCGTCGGTCCAGTGGTACGAGTTCACCTCCGGCCTGCCGCTGCTGGAGTCGCTCAACATCGGCAACCTCGACCTGAGCGCCGACGTGGCCGACGCGGTGCCGCCGTTCGCGCTCGCCGCCGGCGCCAACCTCACCTACTACGCCATCGAGACGCCCTCGCCCGAGGCGCAGGCCATCGTGGTGCGCCAGGACTCGCCGATCCGGGAGATCGCCCAGCTGAAGGGCCAGCGCGTGGCCTTCGCCAAGGGCGCCGGCGCGCACTACCTGCTGCTCGAGGCGCTCGCCGGCGCGGGCCTGAGCATCCGCGACATCGAGCCGGCCTACCTGAATCCGGCCGACGCGCGCGCCGCGTTCGAGCGCGGCAGCGTGGCCGCCTGGGTGATCTGGGACCCGTTCCTGGCCGCCGTGCAGCGCCAGGCCAACGCGCGCATCCTGCGCGACGGCAAGGGCCTGTCGAGCTACCGGCGCTTCTACCTCGCCGCCACGCCCTACGCGCAGAAGCACGCCGACGTGCTCGCGGTGGTCTACGACGAGCTGCGCCGCGCCGGCGAGTGGATCAAGCAGAACCCCGCCGCCGCCGCGCAGTGGCATGCGCCGCTGATCGGGCTGGACGCGCCCACGGTGGAGGCGGCCAACCGCCGCCGCACCTATCAGGTGCAGACCGTGGACGCGGCCTCGCTGGAAGAGCAGCAGCGCATCGCCGATGCCTTCACCAGCCAGAAGATCCTGCCGAAGAAGGTGGTGGTGGCGGACTCCCCGGTGTGGAAGCGGGCCTGAGCGCCGCGCCGCGGCGGCGCGTCAGTTCCGCGCCAGCCGCATCCTGAAACCTGGAACCACGCCTCAATCGCACCCGGCCGCCGCCACCGGGCTGCCGTCGGCCATCAGCGTCTCGCCGCGCCGCTCCACCAGCATGCGGTAGGCGTGCGGCTGCCGGTGCGCGTCGAAGTTGAAGGTGGTGCGCTTGTAGACCGCGCAGAAATCCAGGTCGCAGCGCGCGATGGCCACCTCGTCGCCCTTGGTCAGGCAGGCGCCGACCACCTCGCCCGACGGCGCGATCACGCAGCTGCCGCCGATGCTGTCCACGCCCTCCTCCACGCCGGCCTTGGCCACGCCCACCACCCACGACCCGTTCTGGTAGGCCCCGGCCTGCATCGACAGCTGGTTGTGGAACAGCGACAGGTCGTCGTGCTCGGGCGCGGGCGCGTTGTGCACCGGCGTGTTGTAGCCGATCAGCACCATCTCCGCGCCCTGCAGCCCCATGACGCGGTAGGTTTCGGCCCAGCGCCGGTCGTTGCAGATGGCCATGCCGATCTTGCCGCCGAACGCCTCGGTCACGCCGAACCCGCCGCCCGGCACGAAATAGCGTTTTTCCAGATGCTGGAAGCGGCGCCACGGCTCGTGCTCGCGATGCCCCGGCAGGTGGACCTTGCGGTACTTGCCGACGATGCGGCCCTGGCGGTCGACCAGGATCGAGGTGTTGTAGCGCGCCGGCTTGCCGGCCTCGGTCGCCAGCTCCGCGTACCCGAGGTAGAAACCCACGCCCAGCGCCCGCGCGAGATCGAACAGCGGCTGCGTCGCCGCGTTGGGCATCTCGCGCTCGAAGAAGCTGTCGATCTCGTCCTGGTCCTCGATGTACCAGCGCGGGAAAAACGTGGTGAGCGCGAGTTCCGGGTAGACGATCAGGTGCGCGCCGCAGGCATGCGCCTCGCGCATCAGTTCGCACAGGCGCCCGACCACGCGCTGGCGGCTGTCCGCGCGCGCGATCGGCCCAAGCTGGCCAAGGGCCACATTCAGGATTCTGGACAAGGAAAGGCTCCGGGAAAAAGGGAACAGCGGAAAAAGGAAACCGGCCGGCCGCGCGGCGGCGGCCTTACGGTCGATTCATGGACGGTTCATGGTCGATTCATGGACAGGTCACGGACAGGTCACGGCCGGTCCGCCAGCTTCAGCACCACCTGCAGCAGCAGTTGCGCGCCGTTGACCAGGTCCGCCGGCTCGGTGAACTCGCGCACGTTGTGGCTCAACCCCTTGACGCTGGGCACGAAGATCATGCCGGCCGGGCACACCCGCGCCAGCATCTGGGCGTCGTGGCCGGCGCCGCTGGGCATGCGCAGCATGGACAGGCCCAGCGCCTCGCCCTCCTGCTGCACCAGCCCGGTCACCATCGGGTCGAACGCGACCGGCGCGAACCGCGCCAGCCGCGTATGCAGCAGCGACAAGCCCTGCGCCTCGCATACCTGCTCGGCGAAGGCCTGCACCTCGGCTTCCGCGCGCGCGAGCATCGCCTCGTCGGTGTTGCGCAGGTCCACCGTGAACACCGCGCGGTTGGGAATGACGTTGATCAGGTTGGGCTCGAAACGGATCGCGCCCACCGTGCCGATCTGCCGGCCGCCGTAGCGCAGCGCCAGCTCGCGCACGAACACGGCGACGCACGCCGCGGCGTGGCCGGCGTCGTGCCGCATCTCCATCGGCGTGGTGCCGGCGTGGTTGGACACGCCCTCGATGCGGTACTCGGTCCACGAGATGCCCTGCACGCCCTCCACCACGCCGATCTGCACGCCGCGCTGGTCCAGCACCGGCCCCTGCTCGATATGCAGCTCGACGAAGCTGTCGACGGCGGGCCGCCCGACCGGCGCGGTGCCGGCGTAGCCGATGCGGCGCAGCTCCTCGCCCACCGTGCTGCCGTCGATGCCGGCCGTGGCCAGCGCCTCCGGCAGCGGCAGGCCGCCCACGTAGACCAGCGAGCCCATCATGTCGGGCTGGAAGCGCGCGCCTTCCTCGTTGGTGAAGAAGGCCACCGCGAGCGGGCGGCGCGGGCGCAGGCCGGCATCGCGCAGGGTCGCCACGACCTCCAGCCCGGCCAGCACGCCGTAGTTGCCGTCATAGCGCCCGCCGGTGCGCACGGTGTCGATGTGCGAGCCGATCATCACCGGCGGCAGGTCGGCGCTGCCCGGATACACCGCGACGCCGTTGCCGATCGCGTCGATGGTGACGGTCATGCCGAGCTCGCGCATGCGGGCCACGGTCCAGTCGCGGCCGTGCCGGTCGGCATCGGTCAGGGCCAGCCGGCACACGCCGCCGCCGTCGATGGCGCCGTGCCGGGCGAGCGCATCGAGGCTGGCCAGCAGCCGCTCGCCGTCGATGCGGGGACAGGCGGGCGCGCTCATGCCGCATCCTCCGCGTTGTCCATGCCATCCGCGCCCTGGGCACGGCCGGCGCGCACGCTGTCCGCGCTGCGCCCGACCAGCCGCGCGTACAGCTCGGGATCGGTGTCCGCCTCGCTGCCGATCAGCAGCAGGCGGCTGCGCGCGTCGAGGCCCAGCGCCGCGCGCGCGGCCGGGTCCTGCATCGCCGCGATGGCCGCCGCCAGCCCCGCCACGGCGGACTCGCCGGCGACGATGGCCGGATCGCCGCCGGCCGGGCTGGCCAGCAGGCGCATGACCGCCACCGCGGCCTCGTCCTCGATGGTGCAGAAGGCGTCGGCGCCATTGGCCAGGATCTCCCACGCCAGCAGCGAGACCTCGCCGCAGGCCAGCCCGGCCATCAGCGTGTCGAGCTCGCCCGTCACCGCGGTGACGGCGCCGGCGCGCGCGCTGCGCATCAGGCAGTCGGCGCGGGCCGGCTCCACCACCACGAACACCGGCCGCGGGCCCGCGCCGCTGCCCTTCCCGCTGCCCTGCTCGCGCTCCCAGAAATACGCGCACACCGCCGCGGCGAAGCCGCCCACGCCGGCCTGGATGAACACATGCGTGGGCCATTGCGGCAGCGCCTCGACCGCTTCCGCCACCATCACCTGGTAGCCCTGCATGACGTCGCGCGGCACGTCCATGTAGCCGGGGTAAGAGGTGTCGGAAATCACGTGCCAGCCCTGCGCGCGGGCGTCGCGGTCCGCCTGCTGCACGGCCTGGTCGTAGTTGCCGTCGGTGCGCACCACCTCGGCGCCGAAGGCCTCGATGGCGGCCTTGCGGCCCGCGCTGACGGTCGCGTGGATATAGATCACGCACTGGCAGCCGAACAATTGCGCGCCCCACGCCACCGAGCGCCCGTGGTTGCCGTCGGTGGCGCAGGTCACGGTCAGTTCCGCGCAGAGCCCGCGCACGGCCGGATCGGCGAGCTCGGCGATGGACAGCGCGCGCCCCAGGCGCCGGCCCAGCTCGCGGCACAGCAGCCGGCCCACCGCGTAGGCGCCGCCGAGCGCCTTGAAGCTGCCCAGGCCGAAGCGCGAGCCCTCGTCCTTGTAGCGCACCTCGGCCACGCCCAGCGCGGCCGCCAGCGCCGGCAGCGCCGCCAGCGGCGTGGGCGCGTAGCCAGCCCAGGCGCCGATCTCGCGGCGCGCGTCGGCCAGCGCCGGCGCGCCGAGGATGGCCGCGCGGCGCGCGCCGTAGGGCTCGTCGCGGCGCAGGGCGGGGTTGGGAAGCAGGGCAAGCGAGAGGGAAGGAAGTGCGTTCATGCGTCTGAGGTTCCGGTCGGGATGGCGGTCCGCGCCGACGGATGCGGCGCGTCGCGCGAGGAAAAGAGGGACGAAAAGAGACGATAAAAGGAGCAATAAAGGGAGCAATAGAGAGAGCGACGTCAGGCTTCGAGGTCGGCCAGCACCTCGTGCGCGCGCTCCACGCGCGCCATGCGCGCCCGCGAGGACTTGCGCGCGCGCCCGGCCATCGCGCCGGCCAGGTAGTTCACCAGGCTGACCGCCGCCACGTAGGAATCGAACACCTGGCCGCCGTGGTGCGAGCAGCGCAGCAGCGCGTCGGCGTCCGGCGCCAGCGCCGACACCGGCGCGTCGCTGAGCAGGATCAGCTTCGCGCCGGCTTCGCGCGCGAGCGTCACCACGCCCTTGAGGCGCCGCGTGCGCCGGCGGAAATCCACCGCCAGCAGCACGTCCTTGCCGTCGATCTCGGCGATCAGCTCGGCATCCTTGCCGGCCTGCTCGTTGAGCAGGTAGACCTCGGGGCGCACCTGCGAGAGCAGCGCGTTGGCGTAGAAGGCCAGCATGAAGCTGTTGCGGTAGCCCACCACCCACACGCGCCGCGCGCCGGCCAGCTCGGTCATCGCCACCTCGAGCGCGCGCGCGCTGAGTTGTTCCGGCAGCGCCGCGAGCCGGCTGCTGTCGAGCGCCACGTGCGCCTGCAGCGCGGCCAGCGCCGTGCTGCCGCCCTTCGCCGCGCGCGGCAGCCCGGCGTGCTCCAGCAGGAACAGCGGCGACTGCTCGGACACCTGCTCGCGCAGCGAGCGCCGGAACGCGTTGAAGTCCGCATGGCCAAGGCGCCGGAAAAAACGCGCCGCGCTGGCCTTGGACACGCCGGCCAGCTCGGCCAGCTCGGTGGCGGAATAGCTCAGCAGGTCCTTGCGCCGCGCCACCAGCACGTCGGCGAGTTTCTTCTCGGCGGCGGACAGCTCGCCGTAGCACTGCCGGATCTGGGTTTCGAGGGCGTCGCTCATGTCTGTTGGCTGCCTGGTGCCGCGCCGCGCACCAAACTGGCCGCGAGCGCACTGTTATGAAACACGAATTTCATGTTGTGGTGCATATGAAACCGTAGTTTCTTCGATGCCAGAGCCATGAGCAAATGCGATGCCAGGGCCGGGCCGGACGCGGGCCGATGCCCCGGAAGCGCCGCCCGGCGCGGCCGCGCGGCCGCCCGCGCGGTCCCGGCCGCCGCGCCGGGCGCGCGTGGCACGCTCTTTGCCTACAGAGCCTGCCATCCCTCCCACCGACTGATGAAAGGTGTCGTAATGAAACGCAGACAGTTCACCGCCGTTGCCGGCCTGATCGCAGGCGCGGTCCTCGTGGCATCCATGCCGGCGCGCGCCGACGATTCCCTGAACGCCGTGCTCGGCAAGAAGTCGATCGCCATCGGCATCCCCACCGACTTCGCGCCCTACGGCTTCGTCGGCCCGGACCTCAAGCCGCAGGGCCTCGACGTCGCGGTGGCGCAGCTGATCGCCGACAAGCTCGGCGTCAAGGCGGAGCTGGTGCCGGTGAGCACGCCCAACCGCATCCCCTATCTGCAGACCAGGAAGATCGACCTGATCGTGTCGGCGCTCGGCAAGAACGCCGAGCGCGCCAAGGTGATCGACTTCACGGTCGCCTACGCGCCCTTCTACCAGGCCGTGTTCGGGCCGAAGTCGCTGAGCATCAAGAGTTTCGCCGACCTCGGCGGCAAGACCATCGCGGTCACGCGCGGCACCATCCAGGACGACGTGCTGCAGCAGGTCGCGCCGCCGACGCTGAAGATCCAGCGCTTCGACGACGACAACGCCACGGTGACCGCCTTCGTGACGCAGCAGACCCAGCTGCTGGCCACCGGCGCGGCCGTGGCGGCCGCCGCCATCGCCAAGAACCCGAAGGCGGACGCGGAATACAAGCTGCTGCTCAAGGACTCGCCGAACTTCGTCGGCGTGCGCAAGGGCGAGACCGCGCTGCGCGAGAAGGTCAACCAGATCCTGAGCGCCGCCAAGACCGACGGCACGCTGAACGCCTACGCCCAGCGCTGGCTCGGCCGCGGCACCGGCGAGCTGCCGGAATAAGCCTTCCGCCAGCCGCCGCCCCGCCCGCGCGCCGCCACCGCCGCGCGGGCATCGCCAACCCTTGCCGCCCGACCGCATGATCTCCCTCGACTTCGCCACCGTCCTCGCCCAGTGGCCGATGCTGCTGCACGGGCTCTGGCTCACGCTGCTCCTCACGGCCTTCTCCGCGGCCTGCGGCACGGTGCTGGGCATCGGCTGCGCGTGGACCCGCATCCACGGCACGCGCGCGCCGCGCCTGCTGGTGGCTGCCTACGTGGAGTCCGTGCGCAACACGCCTTACATCGTCCAGCTGTTCTTCATCTTCTTCGGCCTGCCCGCGGCCGGCGTGCGGCTGCCCGTCGAGCTGGCCTGCGTGCTGTCGATGACGCTCAACCTCGGCGCCTACGCCTGCGAGATCATCCGCGCCGGCCTCGAGGCCACGCCGCGCGGCCAGATCGAGGCGGCGCAGAGCCTCGCGCTGGACCGCTGGCAGACCTTCACGCGCGTGGTGCTGCCGCCCTCGCTGGCGCGGGTGTGGCCGGCACTGGTGAGCCAGGTGGTCATCGTCATGCTGGGATCGTCGGTATGCAGCCAGATCTCCGCCGAGGAGCTCTCCTACGCCGCCAACCTGATCGCCAGCCGCACCTACCGCAGCTTCGAGGCGTACATCGTCGCGGCGGCGGCCTACTTCGCGCTCGCCGTGCTGGTGCGCGAGGCGCTCAACCGCATCGGCGCGCGCCTGATCTTTGGCCGCTGAGCCCCGGAGACACGCATGGTTGAATTTTCCTTGTGGGACGTGCTGCGCAACCTGCTGCTGGCGCTGCGCTGGACCGCGGGCCTGTCGCTGATCGCGTTCGCCGGCGGCGGCGTGGTCGGGCTGCTGTTGCTGGTCGCGCGCTTCACGCGGCTGCCGGGCGCGGCCACCGGCATCGCCGGCTACGTGCAGGTGTTCCAGGGCGTGCCGCTGCTGATGCAACTGTTCCTGACCTACTTCGGGCTCGCGCTGCTGGGCATCGACACCTCGGCGCTGCTGGCCGCCGCGCTGTGCCTGACGCTGTACACCAGCGCCTACCTGACCGAGATCTGGCGCGGCTGCGTCGAGGCCATCCCGCGCGGGCAATGGGAAGCCTCGGCCAGCCTCGCCATGACGCCGTGGCAGCAGCTGCGCCACGTGATCCTGCCACAGGCCGCGCGCATCACCGTGGCGCCGACCGTGGGCATGCTGGTGCAGGTGGTGAAAGGCACCGCGCTGGCCTCGGTGATCGGCTTCGTCGAAGTCACCAAGGCCGGGCAGATGATCGCCAACGCCACCTTCCAGCCGTTCGTGGCCTACGGCGGCGTGGCGCTGCTCTACTTCGCGCTGTGCTTTCCGCTGTCGGCCTGGAGCCGGCACCTGGAGCGGCGCCTGAAAACCAACGCATGAGCCGAGCGCACACGATGCCGACACCTGACGAATCCACCACCGCCGCGCCCCCTTCCACCCCTTCCGCACCGTTCGCCCTGGTCGACATCCGCGGCCTGCGCAAGCGCTTCGGCGAGCACGAAGTCCTCAAGGGCATCGACCTGCAGATCGGCCGCCGCGAGGTGATCTGCATCATCGGCCGCAGCGGCTCGGGCAAGAGCACGCTGCTACGCTGCATCAACGGCCTGGAGAGCTTCCAGGACGGCACCGTCAGCGTGGACGGCCAGCCGCTGCGCCAGGGCGACCCCAGGGCCATGCGCGAGCTGCGGCAGAACGTGGGCATGATCTTCCAGGGCTTCAACCTGTTCCCGCACCTGAGCGCCGGGCAGAACGTGATGCTCGCGCCCACGCTGGTCGCCGATGTGCCGAAGGCCGAAGCCCGCCGGCGCGCCCGGGCCCTGCTCGAGCGCGTCGGGCTGGGCGAGAAGTTCGACAGCCATCCGGACCGGCTCTCCGGCGGCCAGCAGCAGCGCGTGGCGATCGCGCGCGCGCTGGCGATGGAGCCCGAGGTCCTGCTGTGCGACGAAATCACCTCCGCGCTCGACCCGGAGCTGGTCGGCGAAGTGCTCGGCGTGGTCGAGGCGCTGGCCGCCGACGGCATGACCCTGGTCATGGTCACGCATGAAATGCAGTTCGCGCGCAAGGTCAGCGACCGCGTGGTCTTCATGCACGACGGCAAGGTGCACGAGATGGGCCCGCCGCAGGCGATCTTCGGCGAGCCCCGCACGCCCGAGCTCAGGCAGTTCCTGTCGGCGTCGCACGGCGCCTGAACGGCGCCGCCTCAGGCCGCCGCGGCCTTGAAGCGCGCCGCCGGCTCGCTGCGCGACAGGTTCGGCCCCAGCGCCGCGCGCGCCGCCTCGAAGGCCTGCCAGTCGGCCGCCTCCGGCAGCGACGGTATCGTGACCACTTCGCCCTGGTCGAAGCCGGACAGCGATGCGTCGACCATGTCCGCGGCGCTCATCACCCACGCTTGCGGCAGGTTGTCCACCGAATGGCCCGCGACTTCCCAGAAGTCGGTGCGGGTGGCGCCGGGCAGCACCGCCTGCACGCGCACGCCGCTGGCGGCCAGCTCATGCTGGAGCGACTGCGTGAAGGCCAGCACGAACGCCTTCGAGCCGCCGTACACGCCGTTGAGCAGTTCGGGCGCCACCGCCACGATGGAGGCGATGTTGATGATGGCGCCGGTGCCGCGCGCCACGAAGGCCGGCGCCACGGCGTAGGTCAGGCGCGTGAGCGCGGTCACGTTGAGCGCGATCATGGCTTCCATCTTGTCGACGTCCGACTGCAGCAGCGGAGCCGCCGCGCCGATGCCGGCGTTGTTGACCAGCAGGGTGATGCTGGCGTCCTCGCGCAGCAGCGTTTCCAGCCGGCGCACGTCGGCGTCGCGGGCCAGGTCCGCCGCGACCACTTCGACCGAGCGGCCGGTCTCGCTGGTCAGGCGCCCGGCCAGCGTGTCGAGCCGCTCGCGGTTGCGCGCCACCAGGATCAGGTCGTAGCCGCGCCGGGCGAGCCGGTCCGCGTAGATCGCGCCGATGCCGGAAGAGGCGCCGGTGATGAGGGCCGTGCCCCGGTGGGATTGGTCTGCGGTGGTTTGGGTGGTTGCCATGAGGGCTCTCCGTTGTCGCTGCCGGCCCGATTGCCGGTCATCACGGAAGCAAGATTAGGCGTATAGTCCGATGGCGCCAATGTCATAGATGCCACCTTTCATGCCATCGCCCACCTTGCTGGCCGGCCGCGCCCCGCTGCGCACCGGCATCGTCGTCTATCCCGGCTTCCAGGCCATGAACCTGGCCGTCACCACGGTGCTGGAATTCGCCAACATCACCGCCGGCCGCGCGCTCTACGAGGTCGTGCTGCTGTCCGAGCACGGCGGCCCGGTGCCCACCTCGGGCGGCTTTTCCGTCACCACGATGCCGCTCGACGACCAGCCGTTCGATACCGTGCTGGTGGTCGGCGACAACGACGTCCAGCCCACGCCGCCGGCGCTGACCGCGTTCCTGCGGCGGGCCGCGCCGGCCGCGCGCCGCATCGGCGCCACCTGCACGGGCGCCTTCAACCTCGCCGAGGCCGGCCTGCTCGACGGCCGCCGCGCCACCACCCACTGGTTCTACGCCGCGCGCTTCCGCCGCGCCTACCCCCGCGTCAAGATGGAGGAAGACCGCATCTTCATCATCGACGGCCCGGTCTGGACCTCGGCCGGCATGAGCGCCTGCATCGACCTCGCGCTGGCGCTGGTGGAAAAGGACGCGGGCGCCGAGATCGCGCGCCAGGTGGCGCGCAAGCTGGTGGTCTACCACCGCCGCGCGGGCGGCCAGTCGCAGTTCTCCGCGCTGCTCGAGCTGGAGCCCAGGTCCGACCGCATCCAGTCCGCGCTGGACTACGCGCGCCAGCACCTGCACGAGGAACTGTCGGTGGAGCAGCTGGCGCAGGCCGCGCATCTCAGCCCGCGCCAGTTCAGCCGGGCCTTCCGCGAGGAAACCGGCCAGACCCCGGCCAAGGCGGTGGAACACCTGCGCGTGGAGGCCGCGCGGCTGATGATGGAGTCCGGGCGCCACCCGATCGACGTGGTGGCGCGCGACACCGGCTTCGGCGACCGCGAGCGCATGCGGCGCGCGTTCCTGCGCGCGTTCGGCCAGCCGCCGCAGGCGATCCGGCGCATGAACCGCGCGGAGGCCGAGGCGCAAACCGAAGCGCAAGCCGCCTGACCGGTTCGCCGCCGGCGCTAGCCGCGGCTGGCGGCGAACCGGTCCGTGGCCGCCACCAGCTGGTCGAGGATGCCCGGCTCCGACCACGCGTGGCCGGCCCCTTCGACCAGATGGAAATCGGCGCCGGGCCAGGCCCGGTGCAGCGCGTAGGCATGGCGCGCCGGGCACGGCATGTCGTAGCGGCCATGCACGATCACGCCGGGAATGCCGGCCAGCCGGTGCGCGTCGCGCAGCAGCTGCCCTTCTTCCAGCCAGCCGCCGTGCACGAAGTAGTGCGTCTCGATGCGGGCGAAGGCCAGCGCGAAATGCCCGTCGCCATGCGTGGCGGAGAACGCCGGATCGGGCAGCAGCGTGATGGTCTCACCCTCCCACAGACTCCACGCCCTGGCGGCCTCGATCTGCTTGTCGCGGTCGCTGCCGGTCAGCAGCTTGCGGTAGGCGCCCAGCATGTCGCCGCGCGCGGCCTCCGGCACCAGCGCCTGGAAGCGCTCCCACTTCTCCGGGAACATCTCCGACACGCCGAACTGGTAATACCAGTTCAGCTCCGCCTTGCTGAGCGTGTAGATCCCGCGCAGCACCAGTTCGCTGACCCGCTCCGGGTGGCGCTGCGCGTAGGCCAGCGCCAGCGTCGAGCCCCACGAGCCGCCGAACACCAGCCAGCGCTCGGCGCCGGCCAGCCGGCGCAGCCGCTCGATGTCCTCGACCAGGTGCCAGGTGGTGTTGGCCTCCAGGCCCGCGTGCGGCGTGGAGCGGCCGCAGCCGCGCTGGTCGAACAGCAGCACGTCGTAGCGCGCGGGGTCGAACAGCCGCCGGTGCTCGGCCGAGATGCCGCCGCCGGGCCCGCCGTGCAGGAACACCGCGGGCTTGCCGCCCGGCGTGCCGACCCGCTCGTAGTAGATGACGTGGCCGTCGCCGACGTCGAGCGTGCCGCTCGCGTAGGGTTCGATCGGCGGGTAGAGCGTGCGCAGTGCGGTCATGTCGGGTTCGTCGAGGTTCAAAGGTTGCCTGCACGGGATTGTAGACCGCCGCCCCGCCCTCCGCCCTCCGGCCCTCCGGGGTCAGGCCGCCGCGCGCGCGCCCCGCCCGTCGCGGCGCGCCGCCAGGTCCAGCGCCACGTCGACGATCATGTCTTCCTGGCCGCCCACCATGCGGCGCCGGCCCAGCTCCACCAGGATGTCGACGGTCTTCAGCGCATAGCGCGCGGCGGCGGCCTCGGCGTGGCGCAGAAAGCTCGAATACACCCCCGCGTAGCCCAGCGCCAGCGTCTCGCGGTCCACCCGCACCGGCCGGTCCTGCAGCGGCCGCACGATGTCGTCGGCGGCATCCATCAGCGTGTACAGGTCGCAGCCGTGGTCCCAGCCGAGCCGGCTGGCCGCGGCGATGAACACTTCCAGCGGCGCGTTGCCGGCGCCGGCGCCCATGCCGGCGAGGCTGGCGTCGACGCGGTCGCAGCCCTCCTCCACCGCGACGATGGAGTTGGCCACGCCCAGGCCCAGGTTGTGGTGCGCGTGCATGCCGGTCCGCGTCTCGGGCCTGAGCACGTCCTTGAACGCGCGGAAGCGCTCGCGCACGTCGTTCATGCCGAGCGCGCCGCCCGAGTCGACCACGTACACGGTCTGCGCGCCGTAGCTTTCCATCAGCCGGGCCTGCTGCGCCAGCGCGGCAGGCGTGGTCATGTGGCTCATCATCAGGAAGCCCACGGTGTCCATGCCGAGCCCGCGCGCGTACTCGATGTGCTGGCGCGAGACATCCGCCTCGGTGCAGTGGGTGGCCACGCGCACCACGCGCGCGCCGGCGTCGAAGGCCGCGCGCAGGTCGTGCACGGTGCCCACGCCGGGCAGCAGCAGGGTGGCGATCTTCGCGTGGCGCACGGTCTCCGCCGCCGCGGCGATCCATTCGAGGTCGGTATGCGCGCCGAAGCCGTAGTTGAAGCTGGAGCCGGCCAGGCCGTCGCCGTGCGCGACCTCGATCGAGTCCACCCGCGCGGCGTCCAGCGCGGCGGCGATGCGGCGCACGTCGCCGAGGCCGTACTGGTGGCGGATGGCGTGGCTGCCGTCGCGCAGCGTGACGTCCGAGATGTAGAGCTTCTTCCCGCCGGCCGGCGTGGATGGCGTGGCTTGCTGGTCCATGTCTGTCTCCGTGGGCGCGGCGCTCATGCCGCCAGCCGCGTCTGCGCCAGGCGCTCGGCGCAGGCAAGCGCGGCGCTGGTCATGATGTCGAGATTGCCGGCATAGGCCGGCAGGTAGTGCGCGGCGCCCTCCACCTCGAGGAAGATCGAGGTCTTGAGCCCGCTCGTCGGGCCCAGGCCCGGGATGTTGAGCGGCGCGGCGGGGTCGATGCGTTCGAACTGCACGCGCTGCTTGAGGCGGTAGCCCGGCACGTAGGCCCGCACGGCGGCGGCCATCGCCTCGATGCTGGCCTCGATCGCAGCCGGGTCGCCGTCCTCCGACAGCGTGAATACCGTGTCGCGCATCATCAGCGGCGGCTCGGCCGGGTTCAGCACGATGATGGCCTTGCCGCGCGCGGCGCCGCCCACCGAGCAGATCGCCCGGCTGGTGGTCTCGGTAAACTCGTCGATGTTGGCGCGCGTGCCCGGCCCGGCCGAGCGGCTGGAGATCGACGCCACGATCTCCGCGTAGTGCACGCGCGCCACGCGCGACACCGCCGCCACCATCGGGATGGTGGCCTGCCCGCCGCACGTCACCATGTTGATGTTGCGCGCCTCAAGCTGCTGGTCGAGGTTGACCACCGGCACCACATAGGGCCCCAGCGCGGCCGGCGTGAGGTCGATCACCTGCACGCCGTGCGCGCGCAGGACCGCGTCGTGGCGCGCGTGGGCGCCGGCCGAGGTGGCGTCGAAGACGATGCGGATGTCGCCGAAGCCCGCCATCCCCACCAGCCCCTCGATGCCCTCGGCGGTGGTGGGCACGCCCAGGCGGGCGGCCCGCGCCAGCCCGTCCGAGGCCGCGTCGATGCCGGCCATCGCGCCCATCTCCAGGTGCCTGGCCTGGCGCATCACCTTGATCATGAGGTCGGTGCCGATGTTGCCCGAGCCGAGGATGGCAACCTTGTGCCTGCCGCTGGCTTTCGTGTCCATGCCGGTTCTCCTTCGCCGCCTCAGCGGCCCAGTTCCTTCGCGGTCTTGCCGGCGATGCCGAACTGCGTGTTCGGCACCTCGGTGATCATCACGCGCACGCTTTCGACGGGCGCGCCGATCGATTCCACCGCGGCATCGGTGAGCGCGCGGATGAGGCGCGCCTTCTGTTCTTCGGTCCGGCCTTCGATCAGGAAGACTTGCATGATGGGCATGGTGCTTGGCTCCGGTTGGATGTTGGATGTTGGATGTTGAATGTCGTGTGTCGTACGTCGGGTGCGGGACGCGGGCGCCGCCCGCGGCCGGGCATGGCCGCGCGCCCCGCCGTGCTCAGGCGAAGCGCATCGATACCGTGCCCAGGTGCTGGTAGCGCGCCGTGATGCAGTCCCCCGGCGCCACCGCGATGGCCTCGGTCACGCCGCCGGTCATGATAAAGGTGCCGGCCGGCAGCGCGCGTCCGCGCGCGCCCAGCATGTTGGCCAGCATCGCCACGCTGCTGGCCGGATGCCCCAGCACCGCCGCGCCGGCGGCGGTGGCCACCACCTCGCCGTTCTTCTCCAGCACCACGCCGAGGTTCTTCAGATCCAGCCCCCCGGCGCGGCGGTGCGTGCCGCCGGCGACGAAGCGCGCCGACGAGGTGTTGTCGGCGATCACGCTCTTGAGGTCGAAGCGGAACTGCTCGTAGCGCGAATCGATCACCTCCACCGCCGGCAGCACGAAGTCGGTGGCGGCCAGCACGTCGCCGATATGGCAGCCGGGCCCGCGCAGCGGCCGCCGCAGCACGAAGGCGATCTCCGCCTCCACCTTGGGGTGGATCAGCGCGGCGGTGTCGATGACGCCGCCGTCCATGCACGCGCCATAGTCGGTGAGAAAGCCGTAGACCGGCTCGGTCACGCCCATCTGGCGCATCTTGGCGAACGAGGTCAGGCCCATCTTGAGCCCGGCCACGCGGGTGCCGCGCGCCTCCTTGCGCGCGCGGATCGCGTCCTGGATGGCGTAGGCGTCGTCCCAGTCCATGCCGGGATGGGCATCGGTGATCTTGCGTACCGGCTCGCGCTTGAGCTCGGCGTCTTCCAGCAGCCCGGCGAGCTGCGCGATGGTGTCTTGGGTCAGGTTCATGGCGGATTCCGGAACGGCAGGCAAACGGGGTTCACACGAAGCGCACACCGGCCGAGCCGATGCCGCCCAGGCTGATGCGAAGCTGGTCGCCGGCCTTGACCGGCACCATCGCGGCCAGCGAGCCGGACAGGATCACCTCGCCCTGCTTCAGGCCCAGACCCAGGCGCCCGAGCGTGTTGGCCAGCCACGCCACCGCGTTGGCCGGATGGCCCAGCGCGGCCGCGCCGGCGCCGGTGGCGACGATCTCGCCGTTCTTCTCCAGCGTCATGCCCACGGTGCCCAGGTCCAGCCCGCACGGGTCCACCGCCGCGTCGCCGAGCACGAACACCCCGGACGAAGCGTTGTCCGCCACGGTGTCCTGGATGCGGATCTTCCAGTCGCGGATGCGCGAGTCGACGATCTCGAAGCACGGCAGCACGCAGGCGGTGGCGCGCAGCACGTCGGCATTGGTCACGCCCGGCCCTTCCAGGTCCGCCTTGAGCACGAAGGCGATCTCGCCCTCGGCCTTGGGCGCGATCAGCGTATCGGCGGCGATCGCCGCGCCGTCGCCGTGGACCATGCCCGACAGCAGGTGGCCGAAGTCCGGCTGGCGCACGTCGAGCATGTCCATCACCACGCGGCTGGTCACGCCGATCTTCTTGCCCACCACGCGCTCGCCGGCGTCGATGCGATGCCGCACCATCGCGAGCTGGATGCGGTAGGCGTCGTCGATGGACAGGCCCGGCCAGGTTTCGGTCAGCGGCGCCAGCGGCGCGCGCGCGCGCAGCGCCCGGTGCAGGCTGGCGCCGGTCTCGCGGATCTGCGCCTCGGTGAGCTTGTCCTTCATCGTCTCGTCTGGTTTGTCGTTGCGCATGGCCGGCCTCACAGCTTCACGCAGATATTGCGCAGTTCGGTGTAGAACTCCAGCGAATGCACCCCGCCCTCGCGGCCGATGCCGGATTGCTTGGCGCCGCCGAAGGCGGTGCGCAGGTCGCGCAGGAACCATGCGTTGATCCAGCAGATGCCCACGTTGAGCGCGCGGCCCATGCGGTGCGCGGTGCCGAGGTCGGACGTCCACACCGTGGCGGCCAGCCCGTAGGGCGTATCGTTGGCCAGGCGCACCGCCTCTTCCTCCGTGTCGAACGGCGCGATATGGCAGCACGGCCCGAAGATCTCCTCGCGGATCACGGCGGCGTCCTCGGGCAGGCCGGTCCAGATGGTGGGCTGCACCCAGGCGCCCTCGGCCAGCGCGCCCGGCATCGGCGGCACGCCGCCGCAGGTTACCACGGTGGCGCCGGCCTCGGCCGCCTTGCGGTAGTACGACAGCACCTTGGCCTGGTGCTCCTTCGATACCAGCGGGCCCATGCCCACGCCCTCGTCGGCGGGCCGGCCCAGCCGGAGCGCCTCCGCGCGGGCCTTGAGCGCGCCGACGAAGCGCGCGAAGACCGGCCGCTGCACGTAGACCCGCTCGGTGCCCAGGCAGACCTGGCCGCTGTTCTCGAAGGCCGCGCGCGCGATGCCGGCCACCGCCTTGTCGAAGTCCGCGTCGGCGAACACGATGCCGGCGTTCTTGCCGCCCAGCTCGAACGAGACCGGGCGCACGCCGCTGGCCGCCGCCTTCATGATGGCCTCGCCGGTGCGCGTCTCGCCGGTGAAGGTGATGCCGTCGACGTGCGGGTGCGCGGTCAGGAAGGCGCCCGCCGAATCGGGTCCGAAGCCGTGCACCACGTTGTAGACGCCCGGCGGCACGCCGGCCTCGTTCATCACCTCGCCGAGCAGCGTGGCGGTGGCGGGCGTCTCCTCCGACGGCTTGACCACCACGGTGTTGCCGCAGGCCAGCGCCGGGCCGACCTTCCACGTCATCAGCAGCAGCGGCAGGTTCCACGGGCACACCACGCCGATCACGCCGCGCGGCGCGCGCACCGCGTAGTTGACGGCCTCGCCGCCGTCCGGCGTGGACATGGCGAAGCTCTCCGTGGGCACGTTCCGGATGAGGTCGGCGAACACCTTGAAGTTGGCCGCGCCGCGCGGGATGTCCACGTGGCTGGCCAGCGCGAGCGGCTTGCCGGTGTCGGCGATCTCGGCCTGCAGGAAATCGTCGAAGCGGCGCTCGATGCCGTCGGCCACGGCGTGCAGCAGCGCCACGCGCCGCGCCGCGTCCATGCGGCCCCACGGCCCGCGCAGCGCCTGCCGCGCCGCCGCCACGGCGGCATCCACCTCCGCCTGTCCGGCCTCGTGCACGTGGCCGATCAGGCTGTTGTCGACCGGGTTGCGGTCCTCGAACCGGCGCGCGGTGCCGACCCACTCGCCGTTGATGAAGTTCTTGAATTCTTTCATGTTGGTCTCGATGGTTGTGGCCTCGGATGCGTGGGCGGGCAGCCGGTCTGCTCAGGTCAGCACGTTCAGGAACGCATCGTTCAGCTTGCGGTCGTGGTAGAAGATCGCGCGCCCGAGCTCGTTGTCGGTCCAGGTGATCGTGGGCTTGTCCGGGTAGTGGATGTAGCCGCCCGAGAACACTTCGTTGCGGTTGCCGGAGGGGTCGAAGAAGTAGATGGTGGCGCCGCGCGTGATGCCGTGGCGCGTGGGGCCGATGTCGAGCGAGACGTCTTTCTTGGAGATGATGTCGGCGGCCTTGAGCACCTCGCCCCAGTTGTCGAGGGTGAACGACGCGTGGTGGAACTTGTTCTTCTCCGGGTGGCGGATGAAGGCGATGTCGTGCGCCTTGTTGGAGCAGGTCAGGAACGCGCCGATCATGGTCCGGTCCGGCCCCGCCACCACTTCCTCGGCCAGCGCGAAACCGAGCACGTCGCGGAACAGGCGCACGGTGCCGTCGAGGTCGTCGCCGTACAGCAGGCAGTGGTCGAAGCGGCTCGGCGCCATGCCGCGCAGGTCGTCGGGCCACGGGTCGGGGTTGCGGTCGCCGGTCAGGCAGCCGAGCTTGTCCTTGTCGGCGAACAGCTCGATCGCGTGGCCGGTGGGAATGGTGAAGCGAAAGCGCGCGCCGGTGCGCGGATGCTCGCCGGCGGCGATCCACTCGCAGCCGGTGGCCAGACCGGAGCGCTCGACGTCCCGCGCCAGGCGCTCCAGCGAGTGGCCGCTGTCGACGCGGAAGCCCATGTAGTCCATGCCCGGGCTGTCGGCCTCGCGCAGCACCACGCTGTGGTGGTCGTGCTCGTCCCACGCCTTGAGGAAAACGCGCCCCTGGCCGTCGCGCGCGGTTTCGATCAGCCCGAGTACATCGATGTAGTGCCTGAGCGCCGGCTCCAGCTCCAGCACGCGCAATGCCACGTGCCCCGGGCGCAATACGCCTGTCAATGCCATGTCTGTCTCCTTGATGATGGGTCCGTCTTCGTCCTGCCGCGTTTGACCGCCGCGGCTGCGTCTTCAGCCGCGCCGCGCCAGGCAGCGCGCCAGCAGCGCCACCGGCCGCAGGCGGATGTCGCTGTCCGGGTAGGTCTTGCAGGCCAGCACCAGCCCGCTGCCCTGCTCCGCTTCCGACAGGCAGGCGCGGCTCATCTTGCCGGTGCGGTAGCGGCCCGATTCGATGCGCACCTTGCACACCCCGCAGCCGCCGCCGCGGCAGCCGGACGGGATGCCGCGCCGGCCCAGCGCTTCCATCGCGCGCAGCAGGTTCTGTTCCGGCGCGCACGGGTAGCACTGCCCGCTGCCGGCGATCTCCACGTTGTGCATGGCCGCGCCTTTCGTCAGATCCTGAACAGCGGGCTGCGCGCGCTGTCCCGCGCGTCGCCCGCCGAGAGGAATGTCTCGGTGTGGATGTCCGCCTCGAACAGCCGCCCCTGCATCAGCGTGCGGATGCAGGCTTCGATCATCGGCGGCGGCCCGCACAGGTAGGCCTTGTGGCCGCGGAAGTCGGCGTGCTCCGCGGAACCGGCGTACAGGCCGCGCAGCACCTCGTGCACGTAGCCGCGCGCGCCGTCCCAGCCGCTGCCGGCCGGCTCGTCGGACAGCGCCGGCACGTAGCGGAAGTTGGGATGCGCCCGCGCCAGCGCGTGGAACTCGTCGTGGTAGTACAGCTCGGCCCGGTCGCGCGCGCCCTGCACCAGCGTGAGTGGCAGCGTCTCGCCGGCGGCCAGCAGGTCGAGGATCATGGCGCGCGGGCTGGACAGGCCGGAGCCGCCGGCCAGAAAGATCATCGGCGCGCGCGCCGAGCCGCGCACGAAGAAGCGGCCGTAGGGCGCGGAGAAGCGCAGCTCGTCGCCCACCGCCAGCCGCTCGTGCAGGTAGCCGGTGGCCTGCCCGCCCGGCACGCGCCGCACGTGCAGCTCGACCAGCTCGTCGCCGGGCCGGCTGGCCAGCGAGAACGCGCGCGGCTGGTCGCAGCCGGGCACGTGCAGGTTGAGGTATTGCCCGGCCTGGAAGGCGGCGGCGCCACCGTCCTTCACGCGCAGCCAGATGCCGCGGATGGTGGGCGTGAGCGCGCGTGTCGCCACCACCTCGGCGCGGTAGTCGGCCAGCGGCAGGCCGAGCGAGTCGGCGTCTTCCTCGATGTCGGCCTCGATCACCAGGTCGGACTGCGCGGTGGCGCAGCACGCCAGGCACTGGCCGTTGTCGCGCTCGAAATCCATCAGCGCGAAGCCCGAGGCCGCGCCGTGCTCGAACTCGCCGTCCACCACCTGCACCTTGCAGGTGGCGCACAGGCCGTGGCAGCACGCATGCGGCAGCCACACGCCGCCGCGCAGGCAGGCGTCGAGCACGGTCTGCCCGGGCGCGATGGGGATGGTCTGGCCGATCGGCTCGATGGTCAGTGCATACATGTCGGTTCTCCTCGCGGCCCGCGCCGCTCAACTGCCGCTGCCGCCGATACCGTCCAGCCCCGGCGTGCGGAAGCGGATCACGTCCTTGTGGCCGAGGCCGTTCTCTTCCAGCGTGCGGTCCAGGTCCGGCTCCCACGGCACGCCGCCGCGCAGCCACTCCACGCGGCGCCAGTCGATGCGGGCGAAGTCGGGGTGGTAGCCGTAGATGCCCGGCAGCACGTTCTCCACCACGTCGCGCAGGCGCGTGGCGGGCGGGAACGGCAGGCAGTGCGGCGCGCAGAACAGCAGGTGGCGGTCCCAGCCGACATAGAGCAGCCGGTTGCCGTGGAAGGCGGCGGCGCGGTCGGCGGGCTCGAATTTATAGGGGCCGATGGATACGACGGGCATGGTGGTCTCCTCGCTGTGTTCGTTCTTGCCGGCGGCGCGCTCAGGCGGCCGCGCCCGGCACGCCCTTCCAGGCGTTCCAGTTCCGCTGGTCCTGCGAGCCCTCGAAGTCGAGGTTGTCCGCGCCGGCGTCGAGGCGATACCACTTGAGCACGTCCCCGAGCGCGGCGCCGCCGCAGTTGCCCTGGTAGATCTGGTGCACCGGCAGCCAGGCCTGCGCGTATTTCTCCGGCTCGCCGTCGAAGATGTCCTTGCAGCCGTCCGAGCAGAAGTGGAACTTCATGCCGTGGTAGCTGCTCTCGCGGTAGCAGGTCTGGGTGGGGTCGTCCGGCTCGGAGAACACCATCGGGATCTGGCAGGTCTGGCACAGCATCGGCAGCGTGCCGTTGTAGAAGCGCTCGCCGGCCTGCTGGCGCTCGCGCCAGTGGTCCAGGCGCGGCTTGTAGTAGCGCTCGAAGGTGTCGGGGTACTTCTGCGCCAGCCACGCCATCTCGTCGGGCTTGGGGATCCACGTATGGAAGCCGGCGGCGGCGGCGTAGTTGTAGAAGGTGCCCCACGCTTCGTGCGTGATGCGGTCCTTGGTGCGGGTGGCGGCCTCGTGGTGCTTCGGCATGCGCAGGCCGTAGCGCTCCAGATCGCGGAACAGCGCGCCGCCGGCCTGCTCGAAGTACATCTCCCAGGCCTCGGCCCACGACATCACGCGGCGCGGCAGCATGTAGTCCATCATCATGCCGACCAGCGTGAGCAGGCGGAAGCCGCGCCAGAACCATTTGTCCAGCCACTTCTGCAGGATGGGGATGTTGCCGGGGTCCTGCTGGCACAGGAACTTCACCACTTCCAGGCCCAGCGTCATGTGGCGCGACTCGTCCGACTGCGCCGAGAAGCCGAACGTCACCGTGGCCATGTCGCCGTTGTAGGCCGCGCCCGACATGAAGGGCATGAACAGCAGGTTGGTCAGCACGTACTCGAACGAGAACGAGATCGCGGTGATGAACTCGAACGGCCCCGCGCTCATGGCGTCCTCGAAATACGACTTGGGCACCGACAGGTACCAGACCCGGTCATGCATGTGGCGCCATTCGCCGAAGCCGTGGAAATACTTGTTGTAGACCGACATCGTGTGCAGTTGCGTCTGCGCGTGGCGCAGCTCGTCGACGGACTGCATCTGCGCCGCCACGCGCGCGCCGGCGCCGCGGAAATGGCGCCCGAGATGGGCGTAGCCGCGGTGCGCGGCGTACTCCAGCGGCGTCACGCCGGTCAGGAACAGGCGCAGCGCGTTCAGGTAGCGCGGGTCGGAGACGTTGAGGTGGCCGTTGTTCTGCACGAAGGAGTCGATGATCGCGTACAGCTTGCGCTCCTTCTCCGACTGGTATTTCCAGTAGGCGTCCATCGTCATGCGGAACGGGTCTTCCCACTGGTCCCAGTCGTGGATCTTGATGCCCTCGTACTTGTCGTAGGGAAAGACCTTGTCCATCGGCTCGTAGGTGGTCTCCCAGCCGAGGTCGCGCGTCATCGTCGCGTATTTCTCGCGCAGGTTGAGCTTCTTGCGTGCGTCCATGATGTCTCCGTTATGCTTGCCCGCCGCCGGCGCGGCGGTGAATTCAGTCGTTCCAGCGCAGCGTGAAGGCGTCGTCGTCCTCGTCGATGTTGCCGCACAGCGAGATCAGGTTGAGGTGGATCTCCTGCAGGTCCCAGTCGCGGCCGAGCTTGTCCGAGACCAGCGCGCGCACGATGGTGAGGTGCCCCGGCGCGTCGATCTTCACCATCGCGGGAAAGCGCGACACCACGGCGTGCGGGTTGGCCTCGGTGATGGCGTCGATGATGGGGCGGGTGTCGTCGTTGCTCTGCAGCGCGATGTAGACGTTGGAGACGTTCGAGACGTTCGAGACGTCGGCAGTGTTGGCGGTCATGGCGCGCTCCTCAGTCCAGGCCGAGCTTGCGCAGGCGCACGTCGAACTGCTCCAGGCACAGCGCCACGGCCTGCTCGCCGCCGGCGCCCAGCAGCGTGTCCGCCACCGGCACCAGCGCGGCGCCGGCCTGCGCGCGCGCGCCGCGCGCCCAGCCCGCCAGCAGCGCGCGGTTGGCCTCCGACTCGGCCGCCGCGGTCTGCACCACGGCGTCGACCCAGCGCGCGTGTTCCTCGCGCCAGTCGTTCATGAACTCGGTCAGCACCGCCAGCCCGGTGCCGCAGGCGCGCGCGATGGCGGCGTCGGCGTGCTGGTACACCAGCGGATAGAGCAGGCCGTCGAGCACCAGGTTCTGGGTGACGAAGGTCTCGAACCAGTCCTCGATCACGAAGCTGTGCTCGACCATGCGGCGCAGCGGCTGCCACGCCGGGCTGTCCAGCCAGGCCACCCTGGCGCGCTCCAGCGCCGCGCCGGTATTGCCGTCGAGCAGCATGCCGATGCGCGACAGGTACTGCGCGATGCCGAGCCGGTCCATCGCGCAATAGGTGCAGGCCTGCGTGATGGCGGTGCCCCAGCCGTAGTCGGCGCAATAGAAATTGTTCATGTTGGCGCCCCACTCCACGTGGCGCAGCGGCAGCAGGCCGTCGGCCAGGCGCTCCCGCCACTCGGCCGGCAGCGCCTGCAGCAGGCCGCGCTTTTCCACGAAGGCGAAGCTTTTCTCGGTGGCGTCCTGCTGGCGGCCGCGCGCGCCGACGTAGGCGCCGTAGTAGTACTGGCGCGGGTCCTTGAGCGCGTACCAGTCCGCCATGACGATGGCGGTGCGGCTCTTGTCGTAGAGCGCGTGGCCCGGGTCCCAGGTGGGGCGGTAGTGGAAGTTGACCTCCGACTGCACGTCGTAGGTGGCCTCCTGGTAGCGCGACGCGGGCTTGTCGCCGAAGCGGCGCGCCACGTGGCCGTAGGTCTGGCGCAGCGGCTCGATCTGCCGGGTCTTGATGTCGACTTGCATGGCTGGGTCTCCTGGGTCCTGCTGTTCTCGATGTTCCTGGTGTTCCGGTTTCGGGCGGGCGCTCAGGCGTCCGGTTCAGGTGGGAGGAAGCGCACGCGGTTGACGCTGCAGAACGCCTCGAACATCGGCTCGGGCATGATCAGCTCGACGTTGAGCTCGGGGTCCGCCACGCAGAAGGCGAACTGCACGAAGCCCGCCGGCGTGCGGCCGTCCACGCGCACGTAGCGCGGCACGGCTTCGAACAGGGGGACCGACTGGTTGATCATGGCGCGCTCCTCGGGTTGGCTGGCACGGAGCTCCATTGCGAAGAGCGTGCCAGCCGGCGCGAAGCACGGCGGCGCAAGGGCCGGCGGCCCGGAGCGCGGCGTTGCCCGCGCGTTTACCCGCACGGGAGCGGCGGCGGCGCGTCGATGAATTGATCAAGCCCGCGGCCGGGCTTGATCAAATGGTGAAAAGCCGCGTGGGGCGGGCGTTTGCGGGCGGCGCGCGCGGGCTGTGCGCCGCAACAGGCGGCGCCGCGCGGGACAGCGCGAACGGTGGCGCGAACGGGGAGGAACGCGGCATGCGCCGCAGCAAGCCGCGCCGGGCGGCCGCGCGGCGCGCCGCGGGGGATGGATCAAATGGTGAAAGCGCGGCCGGGCACGTGGCAAGGCACGCGCCGGCCACGTGGACCGGCCCGTCTCAGTTGCCGCGGCCGCCGCGGTTCTTCCAGCGGTAGGCCAGTTGCGGCCGGGTGATGCCGAGCAGGCGCGCGGCCTGGCTCAGGTTGCCGTCGGCGCGCGCCATCGCGGCCTCCATCAGCACGGTCTCCACGTCGCCCAGCGCGAGCTGCTGCTCGGCCATGTGGTCGAGCAGGCCGTGCACCGCCGCTTCGCGCAGGGCCGGCAGCGTGCCGCCGGCGCCCAGGCGCGGCGCGGTGTCCATGCCGGCCTGCGCGCCCGCGGGCAGGAACAGGTGGTCGGCGGAGATCAGGCCGCCGTTGCCGGCCAGGATCACGCCGCGCTCGATCACGTTCTCCAGCTCGCGCACGTTGCCGGGCCAGTCGTGGCGGCGCAGTTCGGCCAGCGCGCGGTCGGTGATGCCGACGATCTTCTTGCCGTGGCGCGCGCCGCAGCGGGCCACGAAGCGCTCCGCCAGCAGGCGGATGTCGTCGAGCCGCTCGCGCAGCGGCGGGATGGTGACGGGATAGACGTTGAGACGGTAGTACAGGTCCTTGCGGAAGGTGCCGGCCTTGACCGCCTCGGCCAGGTCCACGTTGGTGGCGGCCACCAGCCGCACGTCCACGCGGCGCGGCGCGGCGCCGCCCACGCGCTCCACCTCGCCTTCCTGCAGCACGCGCAGCAGCTTGGACTGCGCCGGCAGCGACAGCTCGCCCAGCTCGTCGAGGAACAAGGTGCCGCCGTGCGCGCGCTCGAAGCGGCCCGGGCGCGACTGGTGCGCGCCGGTGAAGGCGCCCTTGTCCACGCCGAACAGCTCGGACTCGACCAGCTCGTCGGGGATCGCCGCGCAGTTGACCGCCACGAAGGGCTTGTCGGCGCGCGCGCTCACGCTGTGCAGCGCCTGCGCGAAGCGCTCCTTGCCGACCCCGGTCTCGCCCAGCAGCAGCACCGTCACGTTGCTGGCCGCGGCGCGCTGCAGCAGGCCCCAGGCGGCGCGGAACCCGGGCGAGCAGCCCACCAGGTCGGCGGGCTTGCCGTCGCCGCGCTGGAGCGCGCGCAGGTGCTCGACCTCGCTCTGCAGCTCCAGGATGGTCTCGATCACCGGATCGGGCTGGTACAGCGCCAGCACCGCGGCGCCGTCCTCCCACGCTTCCAGCGGCTTGCCGACGATGCGGCAGTGCGCATGGCCGCAGGCCACGCACTCCACCTCGCGGTAGAGAATGGTGCGGCCCATCAGCGCCGAGGTGTAGCCGGTGGCGTAGCCGATCTGCATCCAGCACGCGGGCGCGTCGACGATGCCGAACAGCTGCCGGTGCACGTCGCCCTCGAACGAGTCTTCCCACAGGAACTCGCCGTCGTAGATGCCGGCGGCGATGTCGATGTCCACCTTGACCGGCGTCACCCGCACCACGCCTTCGATGGTGTGCAGGCAGGGCCCGATCTCCAGCAGCCCGAAGTCGCTCTGGTTGGGCCGCAGCTTCTTGGCCAGCTCGGCGTCGCGCAGGCCGGAATGGAAGCCCATGCGCATGAACAGGCCGCGCGCGCGCTCCATGCCCAGCGTATCCACCAATTCCTTGCGCAGCGCGCCCAGCGACGCGGTGTGCAGCAGGATCATGCGCTGCTCGTCCAGCCAGATGGAGCCCTCCTCCATCGCGAAACGCAGGCGGCGGGCGAGATTGGCCAGGCCATCGCGCATGGTGGCCGAGAATTTGTCGGTCGAACTGCTCATCGTCTCCTCTCCTGGCGGCCGGAAAAGCAGGCGCGCCCGTGCTTTTTCCGGCACGGTACGCACATTATGTGCCATCGCTGCCGCCCGCCGCGCGCGACGGCTGTCCAGCCGGCCCGATGTCGCCTATGCTGTCCATTGCAGGCGTGCCGGGCCGGTCCCGGCCTGATTCCCGATTCCCGGTTGCCTCTTCCCGATTCCCGGCGTTGTTGCTCTGCACCACGAGACATGGAAAAAACCGCATTCGTCTTTGCCGGCGGCGGCAGCCTCGGCGCTATCGAGGCCGGCATGCTGCGCGAGCTGGTGGCCTGGGGCATCAAGCCCGACATGGTCATCGGCGCCTCGGCCGGCGCCATCAACGGCGCCTATTACGCCTGCAACCCGCACGCGGCGGGCACCACCAGGCTCGAATCGCTGTGGCGCGGCCTGCGCCGCGCGGAGGTGATGCCGTGGTCGTGGCGCAGCCTGTTCGGCATGCTGCGCGGCCAGCGCGGCCATCTGGTGGAGTCGCACGCGCTGCAGCGCCTGCTGTCGCGCCATTTCGGCGACATGCCGCTGGAGCAGGCCGAGCTGCCGCTGTACGTGGTCGCCACCGACATGCAGGACGGCGCGGAGGTGGTGCTGTCCTCGGGCAGCCTGGTGCAGGCGGTGCTGGCCAGCGCCGCCATCCCCGGCGTGTTTCCGCCGGTGCGGCTGGGCGGGCGCACGCTGATCGACGGCGGCGTGGCCAACAACACGCCGGTCTCCACCGCCATCCGGCTGGGCGCCACGCGCGTGGTGGTGCTGCCGGCCGGCTTCGCCTGCGCGGCCCGGCGCGAGCCGCGCGGCCCCATCGACCATGCCTTCAACGCGCTGTCGCTGCTGGTGGCGCGCCAGCTGGTGCAGGACCTGGAGCGCTGGGCCGGGCACGCGCACATCTCGGTGGTGCCGCCGCTGTGCCCGCTCGACGTCTCGCCCTACGACTACACCCAGTGCGGCACGCTGATCGACCGCGCCGCGGCGGCCACGCGCGCGTGGCTCAACGCGGACGGCCTCAACAGCCGCCACATCCCCGGCGCGCTGACGCCGCACTCGCACGACGAGGCCAACCCGAGCTGCGATTTCGATCCGCGGCAGGCGGCCATGCACGTGCACGAGGCCGCGCCCGGCCACGCGCCCCACTCGCACGCCTCCGCGCCGCCGTGATCCGGCTTCGGTATCGGTGAACTGCCCGGACGGCGCGCCGCGCGGCGCTCAGGCCGGGGCTGACGTGGCGGGGCTGCGGGAAAGCGGCATCCCGCGGCCCGTCGCGGCGCCGGGCGGCATCAGGCGATGCCGAAGCCCCCGTCCACCGGCAGGATCACCCCGGTCACGTAGCCGGCGTCCTCCGAGCACAGGAAGCGCACCACGCGCGCCACGTCGCGCGGCAGGCCCCAGCGGCGCATCGGCAGGCGCGCCATGATGGCGGCGCTGCGCTCGGGGTTGTCGAGCGCGCCGGCCGACAGGCGCGTGCGGATCCAGCCCGGCGCCACCGCGTTGACGCGCACGCCCTGCGGCGCCAGCGCCGCGGCATAGGAGCGCGTCAGGCCGAGGATACCGGCCTTGCTGGCGGCATAGGCCGGGTTGTTGGCCGAGCCGAAGTAGCTCCACATCGAGGCGATGTTGACCACCGCGCCGCGCGCGCGCACCAGCCGCTCCTGCAGCACGCTGGTCAGGATCTGCGAGCCGTTCAGGTTCACGTCGACCACCGCGCGGAAGCCCTCGGGCGTGAACTCCCGGCCCTCGTGGCGGATGATGCCGGCGGCGTTCACCAGCACCGCCACCGCGTCCAGGTCCGCCGTGGCGGCGCGCGCGGCCTCGGCCGAGGTCACGTCGAGCTGGCGGAAGGCCAGCCCGTGCGGCAGGTCCGCGTCGGCGTCCATGCCGAGGCAGACCACGCGCATGCCCGCCGCGTGCAGTTCCTCGGCGATGGCGCGGCCAATGCCGGTGCCGCCGCCCGTCACCACTGCTACAGCTTGTTCCATCTTTCCTGACTCCTCTTGGTTCTCGTGCTGGTTCTTGTGTTGGTTCCCGGTGCGGCCGTCCATGCGCTAGACGCCGAGATAGGTTGCCCGCAGATGCGGATTGGCCAGCAGTTCCCTGCCGGTGCCCGCCAGCGCGATCGCGCCGCTCTCGATCACGTAGCCGTAGTCCGCCATGTCCAGCACCTGGTTGACGTTCTGCTCGATGACCAGGATGGCGAGGTCGCGCTCCTTGAGGCGGCGGATGCTGTCGAACAGCCGGTCGACCATGATCGGCGCCAGCCCCAGCGACGGCTCGTCGAGCGCCAGCACGCGCGGCATCGCCATCAGCGCGCGCCCGACCGCGAGCATCTGCTGCTGCCCGCCCGACAGCGTGGAGGCGGCCAGCTTCTGGCGCTCCTCCAGGATCGGGAACAGTTCGAACACCTCGCGCAGGGTCTGCGCGCGGCGCGAGCGCGCGCGCGGGTTGCTGGCGCCGACCAGCAGGTTCTCCAGGATCGACATGCCGAGGAACAGCTGCTTGCCCTCGGGCGACTGCACGAAGCCTTCCAGCACCACCTCGTGCGGCGCGAGGCCGCCGAGGTCCTTGCCGTTCAGGCGCACGGTGCCGCGCTTGCGGCGCAGCAGGCCCGAGACCGTGCGCAGGAAGGTGGTCTTGCCGGCGCCGTTGGCGCCGATCAGCGCCGTGATCGAGCGCGGCGCGAGCGACAGGCTCACGCCGCGCAGGATCTGCTGCTCGCCGTAGCCCGACCAGATATCGCTGACTTCAAGCACTGGCGCCGACATAACCGTCTCCGAAATAAGCCTTGAGCACCTCGGGCATCTTCACCACCTCGGCCGGCACGCCGTCGGCGATCAGCCGGCCCTGCTCCATCACGATCACGCGGTCCGACAAACCCATGATCACCTTCATCACGTGCTCGACGATCAGCACCGTGATGCCGCGGTCGCGCACCTTGCGCACCAGCTCCACCATCTCGCCCGCCTCGCTCGGCGTGGCCCCGGCCACCACTTCGTCCATCAGCAGCAGGCGCGGCTGGGTGGCCAGCGCGCGGCCCAGTTCGAGCTTGCGCTTGTCGAACGCGGTGAGGTCGTTGGCGTCGGTGTCGGCGCGCTGGGCCAGGCCCAGGAACTCCAGGCAGGCATAGGCTTCGTCGCGCACGCGCGCGCGCCGGGCGCCGCGCGCGAAGCCGCCGACCATGACGTTCTCCAGCGCGCTCAGCCCGCCGAACGGCTTGGACAACTGGAACGTGCGGGCGATGCCGCTGGCGCAGATCTGGTACGGCTCGCAGCCGCGGATCTGCTTGCCGCCGAACAGGATCTCGCCTTCGTCGGCCTTGATGAAGCCGGCGATCAGGTTGAAGGCGGTGGTCTTGCCGGCGCCGTTGGGGCCCAGCAGGCCCAGGATCTCGCCGCCGCGCACGGAGAACGACAGGCGGTCCACCGCCTGCAGGCCGCCGAAGCGCTTGGAGATGGATTTCACTTCCAGCAGGTTGCTCATCTCTTGGTCCTCCCTAGGCCTTGCGCGCCGCGGGCGCGTCCACCGTGGCGGCGCGCCGCGCGCGCGGCCGCAGCAGGCGTTCGAGCGCGCCGACGATGCCCTTGGGGAAATACAGCACCGCGCCGATCAGCACCAGGCCGTAGATCACCAGGTCCAGCCCGAGGAAGCGCCCCGCGAAGTAGGTCCGCGCGAGCTCGGAGACCGGATGCAGCACGAACGCGCCGAGCACCGGGCCGATGATGGTGCCCTGCCCGCCGACGATGGCCATCACGGCGGCGTCGATCGACAGGTCCAGGCCCATGTTCCGCTCCGGGTTGATGTAGCGGAAGAACTGCGCGTAGAAGGCGCCGCCCAGGCCGGTCATGAAGGCGCTGATCGCCAGCGCGATGAGCGGATACCGCGTGGTGCTCACGCCCACCGCCTGCGCGGCCGCCTCGTCGCCGCGGATGGCCTTGAGGTAATAGCCCAGGCGCGAGCGCTCCAGCGCCAGCGTGGCCAGCAGCATCGCCACCAGCATGGCCAGGATGATGTAGTAGTACGGCACCTTGCCGTCGAACTGGAACGCCGCCCAGCCGCCGGCCGACGGCGGGATCACCAGCCCCTGCGCGCCCTTGAGCGGGATGCCGAGGAACTCGTCGGTGTTCTCCACCCAGATCCGCACGATCTCGGCGAAGGCGATGGTGGTCAGCGTGAAATACGGCCCCTTGAGCTTGAACGTGGGGTAGCCGATGCACACCGCCAGCAGCGCCGCGGCCAGCCCGCCGGCGCACATGCCGAGCCACGGCGACAGGCCCAGCCCGGTAAACAGCAGCACCGTGACGTAGCCCGCGCTGCCGGCGAACACCGAATGCCCGAGCGAGAGCTGGCCGACGTAGCCGCACACGAAATTCCACGCCGACGCCATGTAGGCGAAGTACAGCACCATGACCAGCGAGTGCAGCACGTAGCTGTCCTTGACGAACAGCGGCAGCACCAGCGCGGCGCACAGCAGCGGCATGCCCAGCACCAGGTTGATATTGGTCCTTGACGACTTCATGCGGTGGCCTCCTTCATTTGCGGCCGAGCAGGCCGTTGGGCCGGACCAGCAGGACGACGATGAACAGGCAGAACGAGAACACCGACGCGGAGGTCGCGGTCACGAACTGCGAAGCGAACGATTCGAAGATGCCCAGCACGAGGCCGCCGAGCAGCGAGCCGGGGATCGAGCCGATGCCGCCCAGCACCACCACCAGGAAGGACTTGATGCCGAAGCCCAGGCCGGTGGACGGCGACACCGACAGGAACGGCACCAGCAGCGCGCCGAACAGCCCGAGGATGCCGGCGCCGATGCCGAAGGTCACGTTGTAGACCCGCCCGACGTTGATGCCCGACAGCGCCGCCGCCTCGCGGTTCTGCGCGGTGGCGCGGATCTTGCGCCCGGTGTCGGTGCAGCGCAGCCAGTAGGCCAGCCCGGCCGACACGGCCACCGCCGCCGCGCACGCGATCAGGCGCGGCACGTTGACCGGCAGCCCGCCGATGTCGACCGAGCCGCTCAGGGTGTCGGTGGTCACCGTGCGCACATCGGGGCCGAAGCTCATCAGGATGGCGTTGTCGATCACCAGGAAGATGCCGGTGGTGAGCAGCAGGGCGCCGAGCGGCTCGACCACCATCGTGGTCTCGCGCCGGAACAGCGGCGCGATGACCACGGCCTGCGTGAAATAGCCGAGCAGGAACAGCACCGGCACCGTCACCAGCGCCGTGGCATACGGATGGATGCCGAACACCGACCAGATCAGGTAACTGAGATACATGGCGAGCATCAGGAAGGAGCCATGCGCGAAATTGATCACCCTCAGCACGCCGAAGATGAGGCTCAGGCCCAGCGCGATGCCCCCGTAGATCCCGCCGAGCAATACGCCGTTGACCACGGCGTAGGCCAGAATGATTGGGTCCATATACCTACCTCGATTGGGCACGGCCGGCCGCGGCCGCCGTGCGGGATGTGACGGTCCGGCAGCCACGCCGGACCGTGCGACTGCGTGCCCGCCTCAGCGCGCCGCCGGCGCCGGCAGCGGCCACACCGGCTTGACGCCGGCCAGCCGGTTCTCCATCGGCCAGATGGTGCGGCGCTCGCCGTTGAGGTTCTGCGAGATCACGCCGTGGGCGTAGGTGTTCTGGCCCTGGTCGTCGAACTTGATGCGCTGGTAGCCCGTCACCAGCGCGGGGCCGCTGGTGATGTCGGTGGCGGCCAGCGCGGCGCGCAGCTTCTCGCGGTCGGCGGAGGCGGCGCGCTCGAGCGCGTCCTTGACGATGTAGACGTTGGACATGCCCTGCGAGCCGTAGGAATTCATGCCGTAGCCGAGCGCCGCCTTGAACTTGGCGTCCGCGGCGACGATGGCCGGGTCCTTGGCCGCGCGCATGATGTCGACCTGGAAGTCATCCTGCACGAACATGTACTCGACGGCCTTGGGCGACACCGCCTTGTAGAAGTTCGGGTCCTCCGAGCCGCCGCCCACCGAATGCACGCCATAGGGAATGTAGAGGCGGCTCTCCGCGAGCTGGCGCGTGAACAGGATGTGGTCGGGCGTGTAGGCCACCACGATCAGCGCGTCCGGCTTCGCGCTGCGGATCTTCAGCAGCTGCGCCGAGAGATCGGTCTGGTTGGGCGGATACGACTCGTCGAGCGAGATCGCGTAGCCGCGCTCCTTGACCAGCTTCTTGATGTTGGCCGCGTGCGAGCGGCCCCAGTCGGTGCCCTCGTAGAACAGCCCGATGTTCTTCGGCCCCTTGCCGGTTTCCTTCTTGAGCAGGTCGAGCGCGTCGATCTGCTCGCGCGCGTCGTAGATGGCCTTGTTGTTGGGGCGGAACACGTACTT
>NZ_AQPL01000197.1:0-576 GCF_000395345.1 Cupriavidus sp. WS
GCGTCGTAGATGGCCTTGTTGTTGGGGCGGAACACGTACTTGAAGCCGCGCTCGGTGATCTCGTCCTTGACCGCGCCGGTCACGACCCAGGGTACCTTGTAGCGCTCCGCCACCTCGGTGGCGGGGAAGGTCACGGCGCTGTTGTAGGCGCCCACGATCAGCGGCACGTTCTCGCGCTGGATCAGGCGCTCGGTCTCGGCCACGCCCACGTCGGGCTTGGACTGGCTGTCGGCGAAGATCAGCTTGAGCTTCGCGCCGCCGAGCGAGCGGATGCCGCCGGCCTGGTTGATCTGCTCGGCGGCGATCTCGGCGCCCTGCTTGGTCTGGTTGCCGATGGTGGCGGCGCCCCCGGACAGGGGCAGCACGAAGCCGATCGGGATTTCCTTGACCTGGGCCGCGGCGGCGCCGCACGCCAATGCGGCGCCGAGGCCGGCGGCGAGCAGGACCGCCCGCCGGGTTCTTGATATGAGGTTGTACATTGACTGTCTCCTGTGTCGAACCGTTTTGTCTTTGCGACTTGTTATGAAATAGCTCCCTGCACCACTGCCTGCGCCGGCGCGGCGCGGCCGGGACCAT
>NZ_AQPL01000198.1:0-3811 GCF_000395345.1 Cupriavidus sp. WS
ACCGCCGATCCGCTGGCCGTGGTTTTCGTCCCGTCGACCGAGACTTCGACACGCTCGACACAGCAGTCGATTGCCTCGAATTCGTTCGTGGCATCGTTCCAAAAGACCACGAGCGAAGGCGCATACACCACCATCGGCCCGGACACAAACAGCCTGATCTCGCTGTCCACCGGCAAGGTTGTCGATGTTTCCGGTAATGGTGAGTATGCGATCGGCCGGTGGACCGACGGTTCGAGTACCATCCTCGGTAGCATCAACAGCAACCAAGGCGCGCACTATGTTGTCGGCAAGCCCCTGGCACTCAACGCGGACTTCAGCGGCGCGCCCACGGTCAAGGCGAATTGCTCGGCTATCGCGGCCACGTCGCCAACGGCAAGCAGCGGCAACTTTGCCCCGGGCAAATTGAACTCCGCCACCGGTGTGATTGGCATTACTTTCCCCGGAATCGAGACTCTGACGCTCGACGTCGCGGTCGGATCGGATGCGCATGCGACCGCCACGATTACGGGCACCCTGCTGTATGGTGTCGGCTCAGCATCGGGGGTTCTCTATCACGTCCAAGCACTCGGTAGCAATCCGAAGAACCCCCTCGTTGCCCTCGGCTACTCGATGCCCACACCTACGAGCGGAGACGTCTCGGGCGTCGTTGTTCTGAAGTGCACCAGCCAGACTGGCCCGGTCTGAGTTAGTGTTGAAGAGCTGGCGTTGCCGGTTCTCCGCCTAGCCGCCATTTCCGCCAGGATTCGACAAATAGCCCGTCGAAGTCGGAATAAACTCGGTGCCAGGATTGCACGCCCAGGCACCCGTTGGACCTTGTTGCCCTGGGGCGCCCGCCTTTGTCACGCAAATGCCCACATAGCAATAGTTGCTGCAAACGGTCGCTCCGCTAACCACGACGCCATCAGCTATTGCCGACGTCCCGCTACCGAGTCGCCATACGCCGTATTGGCAAGACAAGACGCGCCCAGCAGCATCAGATCGGATCGACCCCTGTGGGTCTCCGCACCATTGCCCTTCGGAGACGGTCTGTCCTCCCCCAGTCGATGGAACTAGTGCCCCGGCAGCAACCAAATAGCCACTCGTCGTTATCGATCCACCGCTGTTGATCGCCCCGTTAGATTGTACGCCCCCCGCGGTCAGCGTACTGCCGACGAAGGCTTGCCCGACAATATTCGCACTGCCGTTCGATTGAACATAGTTCCCGTACACAGCGTTCGCACTGGCGTTGCCCGCAATCGAAGCATCTCCGGCGGAGCGCAGCGTGCCGCCGCTGACCTGGCCGGCCGCGGCCACATTGCCGTTTGCGGAGACGGAGCCATTCGACTGGAAGTTGCCCACCCGGTTCATCGCCTGGTTGTTGGCGTCCATCGGACCCTGGAGGTTCAGCGAGCCGTCGCGTTTGTAGAATTGGTTCATGCTCTGCGCCAGCAGCGAGCTATTTCCCACCCGCATCATGAGCACACCCGCTGGACCACCCGGAAGGGGATTCGGCGCGCTCCAGCTGGCGGCCATCCCCGTGACCACAGTCGGCGACTCGGCATACGAGGTGCCGGCGTCGACGCCAGCGGTCTCGACGGCCAGCGTCATATGGTCGGTTCGAATGTTCCCCGCCGTGTCCCGATACGCCGTCGTCGAATACAGACGGCCGGGGATTGTGCAACCCGTGATATCGCCCGCGCAGTTCGTCGGCGTCAGGTCGATGGCGAAGCTCAGGCCGAGCGGACTCTTCTCGCTGTAGCCGATCGGCAGAAGCTTGAGGTTGATGAAGTCCTGAATCGTGGGGTGCAACGGATTGGGGACAACCGCGGACACGCTGCCGACGTTCAGGGTGGCCGGGCCGGCCGGGCTCGCGGCAAGCGCGGTGAAATTGTCGAACGTGTAGGTGTTCGCCGCGCTGGCCATGTTGGCCATGTACTGACCGGTCCCCATTGCTAGGGCCTCGTCGATGGCCTTATTTGCGGTCGAAATCGTCGTGGCCAAGGCGATGGACGACACGATGAGCGTAAAAGACATATCCGTGAGCAGCACGGCCAGCTCCTATGGAAATGCCCGACCGAGTGGCCGGGCAGGTGTGGTCTTGCGACGAACCATTATCGAATGCACGGGCGCAGCTCCGGCGCCCGAAAGCTCGCCAATTCAGCCCCTCTTTCGATCGATCAGGACGTGAACAGGTCGATGGTGTTGCTGCCGCCCGAGCAGGCGACCTTGCTCGGGTCAATCATCCCGCCCACGGCCTTGATGATGGCGTTGTTCACCAAGATCTTGCCGGCGCTGGCCTGGTAGGAACCCACGATCGACACACATGCCGCGTCCGGCTGGTTGGGGATCGTCCATTGCAGCGAGTCGTTCGCACTGAGCAGCTGCGCCGAGGCGACCGTCAACGTGCCGCCGCCGGGCTGAATGATCACCCGGCCGCTGGCCTCGGTCATCGTCGTCAGGTCGCGGAAGATGCCGTTGCCGATCAGACCTGCCATCGTCACCTTGTCGTACTGGCCGCGATAGGAGGTCTTCACTTTGCCGATCACACTGTTGAGCTCGGTCGTCAGTTGCTGGACCTGCGAATCGGTCTGGTTGCGCGAGAAGTAGACCAGGCCGGCCAGCAGCGCCAGGCCGGCCAGCAGCAGATAGAAACCGTAGTCATCGAGTACCCCGCCCCACTGCCGGCGTGTCCTCTTATTGCGCTGCCCTTCCTTCATCACCGCGACATTGAGCGTCGCCGCGGTTGCGTGATCCGGCGCGCTGCCGTTGAACTTTTCGTCTTCCGGCGTGCAAGCTTGCTTCGTGTGTGCCATGTTTGGTTCTCCAGGGTTAGGGGTGAATGGCGGGGGTGGAAGGGGCGCCCACGTATCCAGACATCTTCTGGATACGGGAATAGGTCTTCACTTCATCGATCATGAACGCGGGCATATAGGCGAGCGCGACCATCACGCCAATGAGCAGAAAGCTTGCGCGGCGGTTGAATCGCCCGGCCTTAGCCTGCATCTCGCGCGGCGTGCTCTTAAGCATTGCCTTGTAGACGGTTTCAAGCATCTTCGAAAGGTTGCTCTCGTACTCGGCAACGTCCTGAATCCGGAAGCTGGTCGCCTTATCGAACAAGCCTGTATCGAAGACCTTGCCGCCCTCATTCGGCGAGTATTCGAGGTTGAGCAGCATCCGGTCAACGTGATATGCGAGATACGGATATGCGGTCGAGCGGATCAGTTCCAGGGCCTGCGTGAGGTTGCGCGCGTCCGTGCCGAACTTCCGCGTCGACGACGCCATTGCCGCGAGGAACTGCGCCCCGTGGAAGCGTCGGAAGAAATCGAACGCGATGACCTTTCGGTCCAGCCAAGCGCGGTACCGACCCGTGTAGCGCGTCAGCGCTCGCGCGATCCAGTACAGAACGCCGGCCTCGATCAAGAGAACCGCCCATCCCCAGTGTCGAATGAAGGCCGATCCATAGTGGTACGCCGATGCGAGCGGGCCATAGTTCTCGACCCGTAGGTTCGCCGCGAACGCCTTGTCCAGCACCGGAGAGATCACGAATGCGAGGAGCGCAAGGAATGCATGGAGGATCACCAACGTTACGCCGACGCTGAAAAGCGTCGACACGATGCCTGTCTTTGCATCGTCAAGCGCAATCAGATTCTCCGAGAGCGCATACAGCCCTTCCCGAATGTCCCCGCCCTGTTCGGCGACCGCGAGAATCGGAATGTCCTCGTCCGGCACCGTGCCGCGGAAGATCTCCGACAGACGGGCTTGCTGAGCTTCACCATGCCAGCCCTCCCAACGAGCGAGCCAATGCGCGGCGAGCCGCCCAAGCGGCTCGCCC
>NZ_AQPL01000199.1:0-54152 GCF_000395345.1 Cupriavidus sp. WS
CTCGCCCGCCCGGCGGGTCGCATCTTTCGCGAAATGGTTGGAGATCGGCTCACCCGGCATGGCCTCGATACGCTTGGCCAGGTCGAAGTAGTATTGCGCGCGCTCTGAGCGAAAGCGCAGCTTCGCCCAAAACAGTTTGTCGGAAAACATGCGGTCGCCCATGCGCAAGACTGGCCGTCCGACCACCTTGGCAAACGCACCGCGAATCTTTTCGGTCATCGTCATTGAGAAACTCCATCGTGGCGCATCTTGCGACGTGCGAGCTTTGCCTCGTAAGCATCCATCGAGCTCAGGCGCTCGGCCTCGCGCGGATCGACGACGCCGGTGAACACGTTGTACATCGCGACCTCGAAGCAGGACTTGCCGGTGCTGTCGGGCTGATCGAAGCCGAGCACGCGCTTGCTGCGCTGGTAGGCTGCGAGTTCGAGGTTCCGAGCATCGCGGATATACGCGAGATCCTGCTCGTCGGGCTCGAACATCTCGGCGGCAACGGTCCGGCCGCGGATGCCGTTGAGCATTGGCAGATTCGGGCGCCGGCAAAGCGGGCAGCCCTCCATGTTGCGCACGCGCATGCCGTCGATGTCGAACTGGAAAAGCCGCTCGATCTGCCTGAGCTTCTCGGCGCCCAGGATCTGCTTCATGGCGTCGCCCCTGTGACCGCAGGAGCAGGTCTTCGGGATCAGAGCCTGGTAGACGTAGAGGTTCACAAAACCGGGCGTCGCCAGCACGCTGCGCGGGATCTGCAACTCGCCATCCGAAAGGCGGTCGGGCGCCTGGAGAGCGCCGGGCGCGTGCACGGTGGTCATCGCACGCAGGCCGGCGCCGGCGACGTCGCGGAAGAGGCCCGCCGACTCGTGGTCACGCAGCTCGCCGATCATCACGAAGTGGGGGTTCATCCGCTTGATCTGGCGCTTCACCGCGATGAACGGGTCTTCGTCCCGGTTCGCGCCATCCAACGTCCGCGCGACCGAGAAATGGTGCGTGCCGCGTGCGAGCAGCTCGACGGGGTCTTCGACCGCCATCTTGTGCATCCAGTCTGGCAGCTTCTGCATGACGGCATGGGCGGACGTGGTCTTCCCGGAGCCGACCACCCCAACGAACACAGTGCCACCGCCCTGTTGGAGCGTGGTGCGATAGATGATCTCCGCCTGGCTCGGGAAATATCCGAGGTCGGTCACGAAATCGACGGACTTGTCCTCGACCTCCTCGCGGTGCATCCGCATGACGGTGACGTGCCCGGTGGCGCTCTGCATCGACGCCCAGCGCAACACCACCGCCTGGTCGTCGACCCGAGCACGAATGCTGGTCTGCTGCGGCAACACGCGGCTGAACACCCCCTGCGAGCCGCCCTTGCCCTTCTGCCAGACGTGGGCCAACGTATCGAGCAGCACCCCGGTTTCCATTCGGAACTCCGGCGGGGCGACGAGATGGCCATCAATCGCAAAGCGGATCTGCGACATGCCGCCGTGGTCGACCGCCTCCCAATGCAGGTCGGATGCGTTTTCCGTCAAAGCAAACCGAATCGCGGACTCGAAGTTCTGCCACAAAGCGCTGCCGCTTCGCCGACCCATTGCGCCGACAATCTCCTCGCGGCCACCGCTCGAATCAAAACTGCCGCGCGATAGCGTCACCATGACCTGCGCCGCCGCCACGTAGAGGCACTTTGCCGCTGCGTCGTAGCGCATGCGCAACTGGCGCTGAATCTCCTCGGTGAAGTCCGAACTGAGCATCTCGCGCGTGAGAATCAGCGCGTATTCGCCGCGCTCCGTGCCACCGGCACTCTTCGGCTCGCTCACCAGCACCGGGCAGATCTCATGGCGCAACGACGGCGACATCCGAAGGTCGTCATAGAGCGGCCGCACGAACTGCGGCAGATCATCGACGGTTCGGATCTCATCGCCGCCGTTCGATGCGGCCGCCGCGACCAGTGACGTCGCATGCAGGTGTGGAGCAGCCGGGCCGGTCGGCACCAGCGCTTGTGTTGCGCCAGACAGCACTGTCACGCCGCCCGTTGTGGGAGCGCCGTGAGCCGCCGTGTCGCGTTTGAAGAATTTCATGACCATTCAGCTCTTCGCCGTAGCCGTCGCGGCCACAGGGAATGGCGCTGGCTGCATCGCGGGCATTGCAGGCGCCCGCAACGGCATCACAGGCTGCGGCTGCGGTGCCGTTGGCGCGGTCCCTGCGCCGACGCCCGCCGGCACCGGATCCGCCTTGCGGGATACCGTCGGCTCGGGGTCCACCAGCTGGCCCGGGAGCGCAGTCAGGTCCTCCTCCACCAGATTGGCAACCAGCTTCGTCTTTCCGCGCGTGAGCGTTGTGCCCTTTTCCGTCACGGACGCCACCGTGTACCCGCGGATCGTGCCGCCCACCTTGGCCGGATACAGTTGCCCCTGCCAGCGCACATAGCCGCGCAACTCCTTGCGAATGCCGAGCGCGGACGCGTCCACTCCATAGACGGCGACGGTCTGGGGGCCGCGGTCCTTGGGAGCCGCGGCGGTTGCGCCGGCAGGAGCGACCGACACGATGGGCGGCGGCGCTCCCTTGGCGAGCTCCTGATCGAGCTGCTGCTCGGCCAGCTGCGCATCCTTGGCGATCAGGCGTTGCGTCTCGGTCATCGGCTTCGCGTCCTCGGCGTGGGCTGCGCCAGCAGCGGCAGCAACTGCGAGCGCGGCGCAGGTAATGAGGGTGCGTTTCACGTTTTTCTCCTTTCCTCAATCGCGCGCGTAGGCCGTGCCGGTCAGCGCGAGCATGAACTTCGATTGCTTGATGGCTGGCTGCGCGTCGAGGTTGACGGTCGCCACGATCTGGTCCAGCGCGGCAGTACTCGGGAACGCCACGATCTCGGTTGCATTGCGCATCGGGCCTTCGACTTGCCACGACGCGGTCCGGTATGCGTGTTCGATGCCGATCGCCCCTGCCGGCACCACGCCGAACAAGACCGTATCGCCCAGAACAGCCTTGCCAGTTACCGGCCGCAGCGCCTGGAGAGTCGATCCGAAGCCGGCACGCAATGCCATCGGCTTCGGCAGCTGCGCGAGCAGCGCTGTCAGCCGCAACTCCGGACCGGTCTCAAAGCCACCCTGCACCTCCACCTCCTTGTCCTCGTTGCGGAACGTCGGGTTGGCCAGGTCGTCGGGCAGCGCTCCCAGAAAGGTCATGTTGGTCGCGCCCTTTGTCGTGCTCTTGATCTCGTAGACCAGTTTGCAGGTCGTCTTCGGCGTGACCACCCGGTCGCACGTCACGGTCTTGAGTGACCATCTACCGATTTGCAATGGGACCGCCGTCGTGAACCACGCCATGAAGCGAGGTATGGCGGTAGAAGCCAGAGCCACCGGCACGCTCGCGCGCGCCGCAACATCCTCCGCGTAAAGCTCCGCCGGCGACTTCTGAGGAGGTGGCGGGTGGAGCTTGGCCTGATAGGCGCGGTATGCCTGAGCGCTGTACTGCCAGCCCACGATGCCGAGCACCACGAGAACGCCCAGGACGATCGCCTGCTTGCGCTGCGTGATCGCGCTCGGCTTCTTCAGCAGCGCATGCGGGCCGAGCCCCTCTGCGATCTGCTCAAGCGAGAACGGCACATGAATTGCACGCGTGTCGGGCGGGAACAGCCCCTGAATCTCTGGCGCATTGCCAGCCAGCTTGAATTGACCGTCGCACTTGGAGACGAAGTCCACCACCAGTGCCGCGAGCTCCCTCTCGTCGGTAAGCACCTGGTCGAAGCCGACGCGCGGCCTGCCCTTCACGATCCCGCAGACGAGGTAGCCGACGTGATTGCCATGCGCCTGCAGGTGGAAGACAAACAGCGCATTCGGAGAAAGCTGTGGGATGCGCGCGAGGGCCGCCGCCGCGGAGTAGAGCTTGTCCTTGATCTTCACCTGCGCATCGGCCGAGCCGAGATAGCCCATGTGCAGCGCCGACTCTTCGTGCCAGATCCGTGTGGCCCGAACTTCCTTCGCCACCCGGGCGGCGAGCGCCGCCGGCGCGTCGCTGCCGGTCAGCGTGCGCCACTGCATCCCGAAGGCGACCTTCTTGCCGTGGATGTCGAGGATCATTGGGCAGCCGCTCCCTGATCCTGCACCATCACCGTGAGCAGCACGAGGGTGAAGGTCCGCGAGCGCGATGCGGCCAAGCTGCCGCCGGCGAGCAGCGGCAAGTGTTCCGCCAAGGTCCGGTGCGTTGTGGCAGTGTCGTTCTGGTCGAACGCCGTCACGATCACGGTCTGGCCATTGCGCACCGTCACTTCCTGGCCGTTGATCCCCTTGCCGGAGATTTTCGGCACTTGGACGGATTGCTGGTTCGCCCCCGTGCCGGACGTGAAGGTCTGAATCTCCCCGTCGAGCTGAGACTGGTCGAATGCGAGCGTCATGTTCACGTCGTCGCGCGAAGTCGCATCGGGGAACATGGTGAGCTTGAAGCCCACGGTGCCGGTCGACGTCGTGATACCCGGCGTGCCGCCAGTTCCACCGACGGTCGACGCCGCGGGCGTCGTGTTTGAAACGTAGGTGAACTGCCGGCGGTTGTTGTACTGCGCGCCGTGGCGGTTGCGCATCGCAATCGGCACCGTGACGGAGGTCGAAACCGTGCCGTACTGCTTGAGCGCGTTGACGATTGCCTGTGTGCCGTTGAAGCCGTCAGAAGTGATGGACAGGCCCAGGCTGCCAGCGTCGGCGCCCACCAGGGACGTCGGCGACAGTGCGGTCAGCGAGAAGCCCGGCACGTGCTCGAGCGCCTTGGTCAGCAAGACATTCCAGTCCACGCCCGCCTGCCCGGTGTCAGTGATGGTGAAGTCCACCGTTTGGAACTTGGCGTAGACCATCCGCGAATAGATGCCGATCTGCCGCCTGAGTATCTCGTCGGCGCGATCCACGGATTCCTTCGTGTCCGTTAGCGTCAGCAGGCCGGTCGACGGATTGATCGACATGGAGCCCGAGACGGTCAGCACCGGCTCGATGCTCTTGCCGATGTTCTCGAAATCGTCGATGTCTTTGGCTTCGGATTTGGTCGCCGTGTCGACCTGCACCGCCTGCCCCGCGGAATTGCCGCTGGCGCCGTTCGCCTGCGTCGTCTGCCGGAATTCCGTCGAGAACGAATTCTTGCCCGGCCGGATGGGCAACTGCCACATCTTGGTGGCGAGCCGGTAGAAGCGGATGACGCTCTTGCTCGGCACGTATTCCCAGTTGATCGACAGCCGCGTGGCGATGAGGTCGAGCATCGTGGCCAGCGGCATCTTCTCGCTTTGCTTGAACTCGACGTTCAAGGCGGATTCAACGAGCGGAACGGCCTGGTTCGGGGCACCGCCGGCGGCGCTGGCGAGGCCGGCCGGAAGCGGACCGCCGAGCGTGGGTGCCGGGCCGATCGTCGGCACCATACTGGGCGAATTGCCATTGCCCGTGCGGCTGTTCGCCGCCGCTGCGGCTGTGCCGCGCGGCATGAGGGCAGCCGGCGGAAGGTACACATCGTTCTCGATCTTGACCGGAATGCCGGTTGCCATCGTGATCCGCTGGCCAGCCACCGCCAAGGGCATCGAACGGTCCGGAAAGATGACCAACGTGTCAACGTCCTTGCGCAGCGCCAGGGGCAGCGTGACGTTGCGCGATGTCGGCACCGCCTTGCCTGCCAGGAACGGTTTGTCCACCTCCTGCGCGCGCTCGATCGCCGCTCGATCCCGACGCATGCGGGCATACAGCGACTCGGTCATCTCGTCGGAGCTCGCCTGCAGGCCGTCAACCGCCTTCTGGTTGCCTTCGAGCAGTTGGGGCGACACGCAGCCCGAGAGGATCATCGTGGTCAGCAGCGCGCCGGCGACGGGACGCGCGAGAATTTTGAGTGTCATGTCGGGTTGGTCCAGTTAAAGGCTCGGGTCGCACTTCGTGGTGGCCTTGACGACCCGCACGCGCTTATTCGAGTAGAAGCACGGCTGCAGCGCGTAGTCGGTCAGTTCGGTCGAAGCGAGCAGGTGGCGCACGGCTGCCTTGAAGTCGCCGTCGAAGCTGTCGGTCCCCTCCACCGGGACGTCGTTGTCCAGCTCCCACGGAGCCAGCGTCCAGCCCGCGCGCGGCGCCCACGCTTCGATGACCTGGCGGAACGTGCCATCGCCCGGGGACACTACCCAGCTCGTCGGCACTGCCGGTGCGCTCGGCACGGTTGCAATGGGAGCGGCCACGGCAGCCGGCACGATGTCGGTCTTCGAATCGATGGAGGGCCCCGCCGCCACCGGCACGTTGCTCGGAGCCGTGGCGGCAGGCGCCACTGGTACCGAAACCGCAGGAGTGGATGCGCTGCGCTTGGTCACGCTGGCCAGCGGCTGCCAGCCGGAACCAGTCAGCGGCTTGGTCGGTTCGAAGCTGCCGACAGGCTCGACACCGAACGGCGACGTCGCCGCCGCAGCATTTGCATACGCGCTGGCAGCGATCACCCCGACGGTGACCAGAATCCGGGCGAGCCGGGGGTTGCATGAAAACTGAGACATGGTGACGTTCCTTCGGTTATCGGGTCTGCGTGCGCAGCAGCACTTGGTAAATGCGGTTGGCGTACCTCAACCGCTTTTCGGGCGCGCCGGCGTTGTAACAACCGACGGCGTTCCAGGTCGCGCCATTCCGGTCCAGGCAATCTCGCAGCACCCAAGCGCCGACATAGGCGTTCACGCACGGGTTAAAGAGCGACTGGCGCGTGATGCCATAACGGGCCAGCCTCGGCAGGTGGACCGAGTTGATTTGCATGAGCCCGATGTCCTCGGTGCCATTGGCATTGCGATTGACTGCACTCGCTCGCATGCCGGACTCGTGCTGCGCGATCGCGCGCAGCAGGACGGGGCTCAGCTGCTGGTATTGCGCGGCCTCGTCCAGACAATCCGCATGCGCCGCAGGTGCGAGCACGATGACCGCTGCGATGCAGGCCCTGCTCAAGACGGATTGGACGCGCGTCATCGGTTCGCCGCTCGCTCGTAGAAGCGCACTTCCGGCACGCGATCGACCTGGACTACATTGCCATCGGCGATCACCGTGAGGTGATCTGATATCCCGTTGAACTTGTAGAAGCGGTCCTTCTGCTCGCCGCTGGCCTGGCGGTTCTCTCCGAATACCGAGATGCTCACCATCGACTTCGCGAAGCTCAGGTACGTTGCGCCATCCTTCTCGAAGATGCGCTCCAGGCCGGCGCCGTTGTCCGTGGGGAAGAGGTACGCAATGCCGGGAACGCGCGCGACCTCGACAGACTTGCCGCCCCCGACTGCAACGAACTGATCGACTGTCGGGAAGCTAAGCACCTTTTCGGCGTCGTTCCAGTCCACATCGAGCGTCTTGCCTCCAACGTCGCGCACCACGAAACCCTTGGGCTGCTCGACAAACCGAATCTCGATCTTGCCGTTTTTCGCATCGCGGATCGCCACGGCATCAAACGCACTGGCCAGCGACGGACCTTCGGGAGGTTCCGTACCAATCGGGCCAACCGCTGGCTTTGCAGCCGCCTCGGTCTTCAGCCCTGGCTCCGGCACTTCCGGCCGCCCCGCAGCCACGGTGGCACGCGCTACGCCTTCGACAGCGAAGCCTTTCGGCGGGGTCCCGCGCAAAGCGATGTTCCTGCGCCCAAAATCGACCTCTGCGTAGAGGTTGCGCTGCTCAAGCACCCGACCCAACGCCTGGAGCCAGTTTTCTCCGCCACGCGTGTCGATAGTCACGTCGTCGGTCAACGCGATGTCCTTCTGCGCGGTACCGCTCCAGCCGGTTGGCGCGATGGTGCGGACCATCTGCGCAAGCGGCAACGACGAATGGCCCGGCCGCACCAACGGGAGGTTGCCGTAGCTACCGATCAGGGCGATGCGCCCGGAGATCGCTGCCAGCGGCTTCGGCAAGTCGCCGATCGGATTGGCAGGTTCGGAGGTGAATCCATTGGCCCGCTTCCAGCGGGCAACAACCGATTGTCCGCCGACGGTGTACCGCACCACATCCGGCACACCATCCACGACCCAGTACGGGCCGTTCTGCTGCGCGCCTTCGGCCAGGACCTGCTGGCCGGCGCGGGGCTGGATATAGGTCGCCGAACCGTCGTTGAAGATCAGCGCCGGCCGGTCCGCCGCGCGAGCGACCACCTGATAGTCGAAATCGAGTGGGTCCGTATCCGCGGCGAGCGCGGTTCCGCTCGCTGCCAGCGCCAGCGCGGAGAGAAGGAGCGGTTTGATCATTTTTTTGTGTCCAACTGCGAGAGATGATTCATGAAGCGCTGGAAGTACGGGCCGCCGCGCGCGGGGTCAGCGCTGTGGTACCAGGCCACCGCCTTAATCGACGAACCGCTACGCTGCAGGTTCTCGGCGAGAATGCTTTCCGCAACGCGGATGTTCGTCGCCGGCGCGAGCGCCGCCCAGGCCGACTCGAAGCGGCGGCTGTGATAGCACCAGTTGACCTGCATGAGACCGACGTCGAAATCGCACCGGCGTGCCGAGATGAGTTGTTGGATCGCCGCATAGGCGTCCTCACGGGTAGCAAAGAACATCCCGCGACCGGCAACGTTGAGCGTCCACGGCCACGGCCTGCCTCCAAACGCGGACTCGTTCATCGCGATGCCGGCGAGTATCTTGGGATCGATACGCTCGCTCATCTGAGAAAACGCTTCGGTCTTCGGTGCGCAGGCCCATCCGCCCCTTCGCTCCGTCATCGCGGCCTGAGCTGCTTCGACCAGCGCGGCCGGCCGCAACCAGCCTTCGCGGGCAAGCAGCGTAGCGATCGGCTGCATCGTGCCGCCGAGCGTGACTTCTGGGCCAGCGGCGCCACCAGGCTCGATCTGCGCCCCGATCAACTTCGCCGACCAACCAAGAAATGCGTCCAGCCCGCAGTACAGGACTGGGCGGCCTTCGATCGTGTGCACCCGTGGCTGGCCGTCGGCACGGACCACGATTGCGTTCGGGCTAATGACTGCCTCGATCGTCGCCGCGTGCGCGCAGCCAGCGCCAAAAGCAAGCACCGCGAGAGAGCAGCGAATGGACTTAATCACGATACGGCTCCAGCACCATGTCGTGCTTGACCTGGACCATCATCTTTTGGCCCGGGTCCGTCGTGATGGTTGCCCGAATCCCCTGATTTCGGTTCAGGATCGTTTGCGCCGTCTGCGTGGCCACCTGGCCGGCGGCGTTGCTATATGCCGTGACACCGCCAGCACCGAATGTCGTCGCCGTGGGGGTATCGTTGAAACGCAGCTGCAATGCGCCAATGACGAGCGCCCCGCCGAAGATCTTCCAGAAGTGGTTATTGACGTCGCCACTGATGCCCGAATAGCCATTCGGGTCCGCGCCCTGCATGCCGAGCAATGGAACGGTCTTGCCGTTCGGAAGCTGCATGCGAACAAACGCTGCGAGAATCCGCTCTTGCCCGATCGCGATGTCGCTGTTGTAGATGCCGACGAGTGTCGAGCCGGCAGGGATGATCCTGCAATCCCCTTTCACCGTGTCGAATACGTCCTGCGATACCGTCGCGCGAAATTCGCCCGGCTTGTCGGAGTTCATGCCCCCAACGAAGTTCGCCGGAATGATGAACCCGCGACTGAGCGTGCACTTGGGCAGCTTGCCATCAAATCCCGTCCGAAGCGTGGAGACCGCGGCCGCTTCTTTCAAGAACTGTTTGTCGCCCGACATGGACGCGGCCGCGGGTTCGTTCGTCACCCCCGCGGTCGCCGCCGCCGTACGGGCAGCCGCTGCCTGTTGCAGCAGCCGCATCTGCACGGGGTCCGTGACATCCACAAGACCCGCGGCGGGGGCCTTGACCTGATTGATCTGCGACTTGCGGCTGCCGGTCTTGAAAACAGGCGACGTATAGATGGAGTCAAGCTCATTCTTAGCCGCATCGGGACCCGACTTTTCCACCGGGCCGCCGAGATCGCGTGCCGTCATCACTGGCGTCTTGCCGCTGGTGTCGGGTTTCACCGCAAGTTGCCGTTGCCGCTCCGCTTCTTCGCGCGCCTTCTGCTGCTGCTCGCGGATGGTCCGGTCGAGGGATTGCCCGCCATCCGCAGTGTTCGCGCGTTGCTTGAGGAGGGTCGCACGCTCCTCCTCGGCCTGAGCATCCAGCTTCGCGTCGGTCTGCGACTGATAGAAGTAGCCAAGGACGCCTACCAGCACGGCTGCCACGGCACCCAGCGAGTAGACGATATTGCGCGGCAGCTTGCCTTTGACCGTCCGATCCTGCGCGTCGCTCACATCGGAGACGCTCTTGTCCCGACCGCTCTTGTCGCGACGCATTAGAACAGCCCCAGGATGCGACGACGGCCGCGCTCGACCTTCACCTCCGTGTCGCCCGACCGCAGCGCGATGGTCTTGGCCAGCCGCTGCACCACCAGGTAGTCGCCGCGACGGATGAAATTGACCACAACGAAGTCGCTGCCGTCCTTTATCAGCGCCACGGGCCAGTCGGCGCCGTTCGGGATCCGCAGCCAGACTGACTTCCCGTCGTCGAAGACCGTATCCGGCCTGAAGTCCGCACTACCGGAAATGCTGTAGTCGAAATTCAGCTTTTCCGGGGAGACGGCCACGATATCGCCGTCTCGCGCATGCGCGTCCGGCACCGCCACTGGGTCTGCCTGCTCAGCACGCTCGGCGCGCGCCTCGCTGCGTGCTTTCACCTTCGCAGAAATCGAGGCCGGGATTCGAAAACGCACCTTCTGGTAGAAGATGCCGCCAAGCGGGGACGATACGAGGGTGAACTCGTAGCTCCGCTTGTTGGTATTCACCGAAAGCGTGTTGACGAGGCCAGGGGCCTGCGGCTTCACGTAGAGATGGTTCGCGCCGTCGGTATCGTAGTCCCACCGGACGCTCTCACCCCACGCCGGATCGCCAACAATTTGCTCGTCGTCCGGAAACTCGATCGTGGTCATCTTCAGCGGGGCGCTGAGTACGCGGAAAATCTGGTCGCGGTTATAGGTGAAGACCACGAGCCGCGAGTCGCCCGGCAACGCCATCGGATCCGCCCCACCATTGAACGGATTGGCGGGATTCATGGCATCGCTGAGACTGCCAATGCCCAAGCCGGGCAGCCCCAGTTTTCCGGCTTGCGGCTTGTCCGCCGTATGCCCCTCGGGGGACGACAACAACATGGCCACTGCAAGAGCAATGGCAAGGGAGGAGAACCGGGAAGTCATAGGAGATTCCATTGCGGGCGTGCCGTGACCGTTCAAACGGCAGACTTTTGAATGCTGAAGAAAACGGGGTAGATGCCGAATGGGTTGGGGCCGAGCGCCGCGTCGCTTTGCGGGGGCTTCACCTGGTATCGAAACGTGATCGCGTACCGCTGGCGGCGCGGCTTGTACCCATCTTCCGATGTGGTGGTGATGAACTCGACCACTACCGTGTTGTCAGGAAGCACCGCAATGTTCGTCACCTTTGGCTCTCGAACCAGCGTCGGCGAGGCGCTGATGGAGCGAAACGGCGCGTCGTCGTCGACCCATGCCTGAAACTGGTCGCGCGCGGATCCGATCATCTGATCCCGCACCGTCCGCAGGCTCCGCGACATCCGGGAATCCTCGATCTGCGGGGTGAGGATCGGTTCGATGGTGTACATGCGCGTCACGAGATCCTTGAACGCCCACTGCAGCTGCATGCTCTGTGGCACGTAAGACTCCAGCTCGCGCGTGATCGGCTTGCCCGTCGCGTCGCTCGATACGCCTACCACCTTGACCACCGACGGCGGAGCCTCTCGCGTCATGATTGCCGCCAATACAAGGCCTGCAGCAACGAAGGTAGCGATCTTCCAGTGATTCCGGTCGACGGCGATACGCGTGGTCCGATCGAAGATCAATTGATTCGGGCTCTCACCGGCGTACATACCCGGCGCCACAGCCACGGCTTTGGCTTGATCGGACTTTTTGGAGAAGAGCTTCATGCGCGGCAACGTCCTATTGGATGCCGCCAATTGAAACAGCGAAAGCCCCGATGTAGAGAGCCGAAAGCTATGCGATTTTCGTGAGCATTCCGCTTTAATTCAACTCTCTGTCTTCCAGGAGGACCTAATGAGCCGCCTGCCCCTCAAGCCTTCGGTCTCAGCTGATTCGACGGCATGAGTAGGGCCCATCCGAACGCAAACCACAGCGTCTAGCGACCAAAACAGGTTTTCCGTCGAAAGCTAGCATTTTGAGTGCGCCTTTCCGAGATCAACTCAATATCGTGATATTGGTGTCGGGTGAAGCGCAGAAAGCGCTCTCGCATTTTCGCCGAATGCTCACGAAGATCGCATAGCTTTCGCACCACACGCGACGATCAAGCCCGCCAACAATAGCGGGCATGGATCCAGTAGCCGCCAACCACCCTTTCCTGCAGCTGAGCCAACTCGAAGAAAGCGCCGTCGCGATGTTCTTCGAGTCACTGTCTCCCATCCGTCCGTACTTCGAAGCGCCCGACATCGCCGAGGTCATGATCAACAACCACCGGAGCGTATGGATCGAGCGCCGGGGTCAACTGATCAGGCTGGACATCGAGCTCGAACCGGCCAAAGTCGAGGGCGCAGTGCGCGCCCTTGCCTCATCCGTGCAGAAATCGGCCGTCCGCGGCACCGCCCAGGGGATCATCAACGCCGGCCACAAGGGACTACGTATTGCTGCGGTCATGCAGCCGACCGCGATCGACGGCCACGCGCTGAGTATTCGGCGGCATCGTGAGACCAAGCTGAGCCTCGCTGATTATGCGCAGGCCGGCGCCTTCTCGTTGCGTCACGCCCGCAGCGCAGAAACCGACCGACCTATCTTCAACGGAGTCGTTGAAGACGAAGCGTTGGCGGAAGCCTTGGGGCAGATGGTCGTCCGCCGCAAAAGCGTTCTGGTCGCCGGCGGTACCTCATCGGGGAAGACCACCTTCCTGAACGCACTCGTCGAAGCGATCCCGCCATCCGAGCGGGTCGTGACGATCGAAGACACGATGGAACTCAAGCCGCAGGTGCCGAACACGGTCCGGCTGCTTTCGAACACCGACAAGAACGTCACCACGCAGCAGCTCGTCGCGCTGAGCTTGCGCTTTCGGCCTGACCGCATCCTCGTGGGCGAAGTCCGCGGTGGAGAAGCGTTCGACCTGCTTCAGGCCCTCAATACCGGACATGACGGGGGTATGGCGTCCCTTCACGCCAACAGCGCACCTGCGGCGCTGGCCCGGCTGGAAAGCCTCGCCATGCTCGGCATCCCCCAAGGCTCTCGCTGGGAACTCGACGACATGCGGAAGCTTATCGCCGAGAGTTTCAACTTTGTGGTGCATATGCGCCGCACGGGAGAGACCAGACACGTTTCCGAGATCGTCGAGATCAAGGGAGCACGCAAGAACGGCTATGACCTCCAACGCGTTTTTTGACCACGAAACCAAATCATGCTGAATCGCACCTTCCACCGCACTGCCCCGATCGTTCGCGAGTACGCCGCTCCGGTCGTATTGCTGGCCGCGCTCCTCACCGTAGCTCCCCCCGCCCTCGCCCAAGAGATTCCCGCCTTCTCGAATCTCGGGATCTTCATCTGCGGCCTCGCGACGTTCGTCAACACGAAGTACCTATTCGTTGGTGGCCTCGTGTTATTGGTCTTCGGCTTTATTGCACTCGCCGCCGCTGAGTCCACGATGATGAAGGTTCTGTCGGGCCTGATCATGGGGGTCGGCCTTGCGGCTTCGGCGCCAGCGATCATGAAGCAGTTTGGCATCGGCGCCGCCTGCAGCGGCTTCTAGCATGCGCGAGCACCATGTCAGCATTGGCCTCTCCCGCCCCAGACAGATTGGGGGGGCAGTTCGAGGCTTGGCCCTTGCGAACGGACTGATCGTCGTCTTGCTGGTGTACGTCACCTTCCGAAGCGGCTGGAAGATTCCGGCCGCGTTCGTCGTGCTCGGCATGTTCTCCCACTGGCTACTCGCCTGGCTCACATCGCGTGACCCCTGGTGGAATCAGGTGCTCAACGTCTACAACCAGTATGGCGATCTGTACGAGTCGACGCCGTGGCATGGCAAATTGCACTCCCTGTTCCGCCGGCCCTACGGCTTTGACAGCGACCTGCCATGCTGAAGCGACGCCCACTGTATGAAATCGCGCCGTGGCTGACCTCCATCACGCCCGAACTGATCCTGAACAAGGACGGGTCACTGCTCGCTACCTACGATTTCGAGGGGGTCGATGCCGACTCGCCGAACGCGGGTGATATCAGCACTGCGCGCCAACAACTCGACCAAGCGTGCAAGAGCTTCGACCATCGGATCACCGCATGGTGGCGGCTCCGGCACCGGCGTACCCACGACTATGTGGAAGGCGATTTCTCGGAGGCCGCTGATGCGCGCCTCGACGCGCTGAACCGCGCGCACATGACCACCGGAAAGTATTTCCGGAATACCCATTCGCTGGCATTGGCCTACACGCCGGAGACCGGCATCGCCAAGTTCTTCGACAAAGTCGGCTTCCACATGACAGTCGGCGGCAAGAGCATCTACGCGGCGATCTTCGAGGCCACGAAGGACTCCCTCTTCGCGCGGAGTGCGTTCGCCTTCGATCTGGAACGTGTGACAACGGAAGCGAAGCGGTTCGAGTCGATCCTCGACGCGTTTGTCGGTGGTGTGCCTCGGCTGCGCATGAAGCGGACGGTCATGCAGGACAGCTATGCGTCGTTGCATCAGACCGCCAATCCCAGTGTGCCACCCCGCCGGATCCGGTATCCGGTGACGCTGCTCGACACGCACCTGACCGAATCTGAGGTGACATCGGGATCCGAGCGACTGCTGTTCGAATCGGCTCACGGGAAGCGCTATGGCGCCATCATCGCCGTAAAGGAATGGATGAGCTTCCAGGAGGCGGCGCTGGACAGCCTCATGCAGATCGACGCCGAGATTGATGTTTGCATCATGTATCGGTTTCTGGACACGGCTCGGGCAACCGCGTACATCGAAAAGGTTCGTCGCTTCTACAAGATGGCATCCTTCAACATCCGGGGCATTCTCAAGCAATACCTCGCCAAGGAGGAACCGGAGAACGATGAGGGCCGTATCGAGCTTGCCAAGGAAGCCGGCGTCGCGCTTAAGCGCCTGGCAGCCGAGAATGTTCAACACGGCTTCGCGAACATCTCGATCGTCGTCTATGGCCACAGCGAGTCCGAGTGCGAAGATGCCGTCAGCGAGGTCGTCGGCGCACTGACCAACGCAGGCTTCGGGTCAATCCGTGAGAAGGCAAACTTGATGGCGGCGTGGAACAGTACCCTGCCGGGCCGCTGGGACAAGCAACGTCGGCTGCAGTTTGTCGAGACGCCCGCCGTTTCCGACATCGCGCCAGTTCGCTCTGTCCAGCCTGGACCATCGCAGAACAAGTGGCTGTCTGGGCTCGCCGGCAAGGACGTACCTCCGCTGACCTGCCTGCCTACGCGACACCGCACGGCTCAGCGCGTCGATCTGCACCAGCCAGGTGGCAATGGGCACCTGTTCGTGATCGGACCGATCGGTGCCGGCAAGTCCGTGTTCTTGAACTTCCTGGTGTCCCAGGCGGGGCGTCATGATGCACGCCGCATCCGCTTCGACAAGGATCGCTCCACCCGCATTCCGACATTGCTGAGTGGGGGCAAATTCATCGATGTGACTGGCAAGTTCCAAAGCTCAACGCCGATCAACCCGCTGTCTCTGCTGAATGACTCAAAGAATTTCACCTACGTCAGCGAATGGGTGACGCTCGCGCTCGAAGACGACGATTTCAGCGTCACGCCGCAGCAGTCGTCCGATGTGTTCGAGGCAGTGAAGATCCTGGCAACCTATCCGCGCGAGCGCTGGACGCTCGGCTTTCTTGCGACCTTGCTTCACGACACGCTGCGTGAACGCCTGCAGGTATGGCTCAAGGGTGGCCAGTACGGCAATTTCTTCGACCATGCTGAGGACGCGTTCGTGGTCAGCGACAACCTGTCGATCGAGATGGGGGACCTATTCGAGAAGTATCCCCGTGCCGCGGCACTCTTCGTCGACTACGCTTTCCATCGCATCAGCCTGTCTATGGATGGGCGCCGGTACACGATCATCGAACTGGAAGAGGCTGGATTCTTCTTCCAGTACCCGCGCTTCTTCCGCCGCCTCGATATCTGGATCACCACGATTCGGAAGCTCAACGGCGCGATCTGGATGGCAACGCAATCTTTGCGTCAGCTCGAGCGCGTTCCGGACTTCGAGATTCTGAAGGACAACATCGGCAACCTGATCTATCTGCCCAACAGCCAGGCCAACACCAGCAAGGGCCTCTACAAGGACAAGTTCGGGCTGACCGATGACCAGATCCAGATGATCAACGATGCGGTCCCCAATCGGGATTACCTGTGGATCACACGCGATCAGACTCGCATGCTGCAAAGCACGTTCTCTGACGAAATGGTGGCGATGCTTCGCTCGGACGGCGTTGCTCAACACGTACTGGACCAACACATGGCCACGGGCGCCCCCGACTGGCACGACCGTTATGTGCGCGAGATGCTCGCGCGTTCCGCCTGAGGAGAACTGAATATGCTGAAGAGATTGATTGGCAAAGCCGCACTTGCGGCGAGCGTTGTCGCGTCAACCGGGGCGACCGCGACCGGGCTCCCTGTCATCGACGTCGCCAATTTGGCACAGACGACGGTCTCCGCCCTCCAGTCGGTGAAGACCGAAGTCTACGAGAACACGAACATCATCTATCAATACAAGATGATGGCCAACCAACTGCTCCAGTCCACGGGCCTGGACTCGGACTCGCTCGCAGAGCAGGTTTCTTCGATCTCCGACAACATCAACGATCTACAGACCTATGGCTCCGCCTTGAAGGATCTGTACGGCGGTGTCTCCGACAGTGTCGATTATCTGCACCGCGTCCAAAGCATGGTCCACTCCTCCGGCAAGACATCTTCCCAGTGGTTTCAGGATCAAGCTTCGCTCCTGGCGAATGGGGACAAGACGGCGAAGAGCCTCTTCAATCTGGGCTCAAAGGTTTTTTCGAACACGGAGGCCCTCGCCAAGCGTCGGAAGCAAATTCAGGAGAAGACCAATCTGACACCGACCGCGCAGGCCGCCGCACAAACTACCAACCAGATGCTCGATGTTCTCGCTAGCCAGAACTCCAACGTCTTGCAGTTGATGAGCGCAAAGACGCAGTCCGACGCCGACAAAGACCAGAAGGCCGTAGCCATCGAGACGGAATCCGCAGACTTCGCCCGAGATCTCCAAGTACAGCGCGATGCCCAGCGTCAAAAGATCATCGAGCTGAAATGAAGCGCATTCTTTTCTTTCTCCGGAGCCGTCTCCTGGCTGTAACCATCCTCCTGCTACCGTTGACGCCCTTGGCTCACGCTCAGGAATCGGTTAGCGGCGGTTCCGGCGGTACAAGCGCCGCGGGAACCGGTGCATCGACACTGGCGGCTACATCGTCTGCTGGCCAATCCGGAGACGTGGGCGCAGGCATCAAGAAGACCCTCGACAAGCTAAACGGACTCCGAAGCAGCCTTATACAGGGCGCAACTAGCATCAGTGATAGAACGCGGAAGGAGTCCGACAAACTCGCTTTTGGGCTTGGCGTGATCACCTTAGTGCTTGCCGGCCTGCGATTCGCCGCAACGTCTGACCCAGTAGGCGCGTGGACAGACATGTTCGATACGTTGATCGTGATAGGCATTTTCGCCTCCATTTATGTCAGCTATACCACATTCGCGCCGGGTATCTTCACTTGGTTTAATGACCTGGCATCCCTTATCAACGATGGGGATGACATCTATAACGTTCCGCTGACATTGGCCAAGACCGCAGGTGTTTTCTTCGAAGCCGTGGTTCGTGCCCTCGTCGCGGGATTCTCGAACCCGTTGAAGTTCATAGATGCCGCGATCCAGGCGCTTCTGTTCGTCCTCACATTCATCGCGCTGATGGTCGGAGCGCTCATCTACTCGTGGTTCATCCTTCTCGGCCATTTCCAAGTCGCTGTTGGCATCGCTCTTGGCCCGATTGGGGTGGCTCTCGGGTTCAGCGACTACACGCGCAAGTACTTCACGGCGTGGCTCGACTACATGTTCACGGGTTCGCTGTACATGGTGGTCTCCGCAGTCATTGCTCAACTCGTCTCCGCTTCGCTGCTAATCGCAATCGGAGATGTTGGGGTTATCGGTGGAGACACCTACATCGGGGCAAGCTACGCACTCAGCATGGCGATCATTCTGGTGTTCGTAGCCCTTGAGATTCCCAAGATCTCCGGTTCAATCTTCGGCACTGGCGGTGGGATCAGCGGCGGCGGCGCCATGAAGATGCTGGGCCGTGGTGCGTGGGGCCTTGGCGGCAAACTGGCAGGCAAGAAATGACTTCCCACACCACCACCGATCCCTCCGCTCTGCTCGACCAACACCGGGATCGCATCGCCCTGGTGCGCCAGTATGCGAACGAAGCTGATCCGGCTGACTTTGATCGACAGTGGCTCTCCGTGCTGAGGTGCTGCGCAGAGTGGTTCTCCTCTATGCCGTTGCGCCCCGATCAGCACGCTGAACCCGGTGGCGCTTTTCGAGCATCTGTCGAGGCCGCCTACTTTGCCATGCGTCTGTCCGGTGGGCAGAAGTTCGGAGCCGATCAACCTTCGGAGCGCCGGCGTGCACTTGAGCCGCAGTACCTCTATGCGCTTTTCCTCGCCGCCTGTTGCTCGCGCTTGGACGAGCCGTGCCGAAACTTTCAGTTCTTCCGGAATCGCGACGACGCAGAATGGGTGCCGGCGGTTCACGGCGCGTTCGGGCCGTGGCTCGGGCCGGACACCTACCGTGTGGTGCGGCGCGAAACGGAACAGCCGGTTGAGCGCATGCGCACTGCCCTGCTCGCTCGCGATATTCTCGGCGCGGAGCGGCTGGAGCGATTCGACAGCGTTGTCATGTCGGATCTGTTGGGTTCGATCAACCCAGACCCACGCCCCAGCGGACTTGAGACGCTCTTGCACAAGGTCGCTCGCCAAGCGATTGACGCTGTGATGCAGTTTGAGATCAAGGCGCGACGCGCCGCCTTTTCGCCCGATGCGACGGCCGCGCCGAGCGCTGCCGCGCTCTCTGCGAGCGGCAGCGCATCGCCCCAAGTGGCACCAGTTTCGGCGGCCGTACCACCCGCGCTTGCGACCAATGACGGTGCCCAGTCGGCGTCCGTCGCCCCCAGCCAGGCCGAGGCCGCCGCCGACAGGAGACGGCCTCAAGAGAACAACGCAACCAGCGCGGGGACCGAGACGGATCGCCCGAACGTACTGCGCCTCGATGGTGAGCGGACGGTGCGCAAGGAGGCTACCGGGGATCCATTTTCCGCTGTGCTTACAACACCATCGAACCTGATGCGCGACTTCTTCCGCGCACTCTGCCAGGACGTCGCGGCCGGCAAAGTCAAGGTCGCCTGGGTGGAGGACCGCCTCGCTATTCCGAAGCGCGTGCTCAGCAACTATGGCATCGCCTCCGAGACGCTCCTCGACAACCTGCGCAAGCAGCAGCTCCTCTTCAAGCAGGTCGGCCAGGACGTTCTACTGGTCGACAAGATCGGCAGCCTTATTGCACCCCGCCCGGCCACATCCAGCGAATCGCAATAATGGACCACTACGTCAGCCACTTCCGCCCGATCTTCGAATTCCGAGCTGCGATAGGCTGGGCGCTCGCCCTGGTGCTGCTGCCGCTCTCTGGGATGCCTCACGCCGCTTACTTCGCGCTGTTCTGCGCCCTGATGCTGGCGGCTCGCTCCGCGCAGGTATGGGGCGCACTGAAGTTTCGCATGGCCATCTCGACCAAATGGCTGTCCCTCATTGGGATCGACGAGCTGATCGCCATCAGCATCCGGATGAAGGGGGACATCGATTCAATGTACCTCGGCACGGGATTCGAATGGACCCAGAAGCACTGCCAGATCGCTCACGACGTTCTCCGGATGCCATCCACGGAGATTCCCGGCCTGCCCAAGTGGCTTCCCCATGCCGCAACTGCGCGCGTCGAGCAGATCTTCGCGCCCAAGAACGCGATTCGTGATCGCTTGCCACAGGGTCAGTCGTGGATCCACGGGATGGAGCCGGCCAAGGCTATTGTCCCTTTTCACTACAAGGCGATGCCCGGCCATACGCTCGTCGCCGGTACGACGGGCGCGGGCAAGACACGCACGTTCGAGATCATTTCCTCGCAGGTAATTCACAGTCGCGAGGACATTCTGGTGATCATCGACCCGAAGTCCGATGCGGAATGGATTGCTAGGGTCAAGCGCGAATGCGAGCGCGCGGGCCGCAAGTTCCTCTACTGGAAACAGGCCGAACCCTCCAAGTCGATCCGGCTCAATCCGCTCGAGAATTGGTCACAGCCATCCGAGATTCCAAGCCGGGTCGCGCAACTGATGGAGGAAGGTCCGTTTCGACAATTTGCGTTCCTGTTCATGGATCGCAGCGTGAAGGGCGAACTGTACGTCGGTGACAAGCCCAACCTCCGGTCAATTCTTCGCTACGCTCAGGGTGGCGTCAATGCACTACTCGAACGGGGCTTGCGTCGATTTTTCCCAGAGGCGGGGATGGGCGATTGGGAAGATGAGGCCAATGGTTTCATGCAGAAAGTCGGACAGCGGGCCGGCGGTACCCTGCTTGATGCGATGGTGCAAATGTATGTTGACCGATTCGCCAACGCCGGCCGCGGTCACGAGTCCATCGACGGCCTGGTGTCCACTTATCAGCATGACCGAGATCACTACGGCCGGATCATTGCTTCGGTCCTGCCCTTGCTGCAGATGCTCGCCACTGGCGAAACCGGCCTGATGCTCGCGCCCAAGGCCGACGACTTCGAAGACGACCGTGAGATCTGGGACATCGACAAGGTGATCAAGCAGAAGGCTGTGCTTTACGTCGGTGCAGACTCGCTCTCGAACTCAATGGTCGCTCAAGCCATTATGTCGATGATCCTGGCAGATGTCGCATCCGTGGCGGGAGCGATCTACAACTTCTACAAGAAGCCGCCGAAGGTAGTTCTCATGATCGACGAGATCGCCGAGGCCATCAACGAGCAGGCGATCCAGATCCTGAACAAGGGCCGCGGCGCAGGTTTCAATGTGTTCGCCGCCTTCCAGAGTCGTTCCGATATCACCTCCAAGCTCGGAAACGTAGCAAAAATGATGCAGGTTTTGGCGAATCTGAATAACCAAATCGTCTTACGCTTGGAAGACACCGATACGGCGGAGTGGATCTCCGAGAAGATTGGTAATACAGCGATCCGTAACCTGGTCACCTCCAGCAGCACCAGCACCGGTACCGAAGCCCACGTTGGTGAATTCAGCGGCTCGGTTTCGCGGTCCTCACAGCTCGAGAAGGTTCCGTTGGTCCCGAAAGAGCTCATCACGATGCTGCCGAATCTGCAGTACTTTCTGCGCATCTCCGGTGGCTCTGTCTACCAGGGTCGCATTCCCATCATCCAAGGTTAATTATCAATGTCCACCAGTCTTTTCCGACAGGTCGCCAAGGAGTACAAGCTCTCGGCCAAGCTGTCGCCGGTTTTCAACCTGTCTCCTGATCTGGATGACGCGTGCACGCGCGTGGTCGATTTCATCGGGGTGAACTTCCGTGTTCGTGAGGAGCCGCTGGTCAAGGAGATGCTCGTCGACGCAATCACAGCCTGGCGTGCGGCGCGGAAGCATGGGGACGCCAACGTTGCGTTCATGAAAGGGCTTTTTGGCCGTGCCCACGACCTCTACACGATGCGATACGCCGCGTTCAAGGGAGAGAAGTACACCGTCTGGTATCCGTTCAACGAACCTATCCCTGCCTTCGAACAACGCCAGGCACCCGGCTACGTATGCCAGGTCGTAAATGAGCCGGTGCCCGGCACGGTCACTCAACGCAGTGCTGCATTTCAGCTCGCGGCGCGCGTCCTGACCGGGCATTCCTTCTGCCGCTATTTTGAGGCCTACGATGTCGCTCGCGACTTTGCACACTAAGGCGATGGCCCTACGGGCTCGCGTCGATGGGTGGCCCATTGCGATTGCCGCCCGCGTCACCGGCGTCGATCGCGAGCTGGCCGCGTCGATGGCCACATGGATTCGGATGCACCGCGAGGAGGTGGAGCCGCTCGGTCCCGCGCCGGACCACTTCGTCGCCGGCCGGGCCGCGCCCTGCTTTGCGTTGCTCCGCATCGCGTCCGACCGCCCAGGAACGTTCTATGGCGCCATTGTGGCGACATTCTGTCTTCCCATCATGATCGCTCTTCGGTGGGTGCTCTGACATGGCGAGCAGATTCGCATCTCACATTCGCCTCTGGTTGTTGGCCACCCCGCTCTTGCTCTGCGTTGCGGCGCCGATGCTCCGTGACGACAGCGTGTTCGAGATCGGCATTACCGAGCAGGAATCTGTCGCTGAAGCGTTGGGTGAGCATCGCGCAGACCAGGCGACTAAGGCAGCCAATCAACGATTCGATCGGTGGTTCGTGCAGTCGGGCGCGATGAAATTCTCGTTCTCCGGCTCCGATGCGCGTACTGAATTTTCGGACGGTGGCGCCTCCGCCATAGGGCGCCGATGGGTCCGGCATCTGTGGCTGTCAATGTACCGAGGCGTCTATCGCGCCTCCGTTGCCGGTTACTGGCTGCTCGGCTCGTTGGTGGTCCTCGCGGCGCTGCTCAACGACGGCGCGGTGGCCAGAAGAATCAAGGCTGCCTCGGCCGGCTTCGCGAATCCGGTGTCGTTCCACGTCGCCGCCCATGGATTGTTGTTTTGCTTCGGCATTGCGTCTTCAGCCATGTTTGTACCGGTTCCGCTGCTCGCCTACTGGTGGAGCGGTGCCGTTGGCTTGGCCGGCGTCCTCTGCTGGCGCCTGGCTTCCTCGTTTCACGTCGGTCGATAGCACGCCGACCAACACATCTTTTATTTTCGGGCAGCCCCCTGCCGCCTTTGGGAGAAATACCATGACTGCAACAACCGAACTGGCGACCATCGCTGAGCGCGAAGAGATTACGCTTCCCGCTGCCCCCGACGCGGATGCGTTGGCGGTCACTGCGGAGACGCGTCCGGAGTCGGAGACGCTGGAAGTCGATGACGAGCTGCTCGCGATGGAGGAGTCGGCGGATGCCCTGCGCAAGGAGGGGCTGATTTCCTCGGCCGATCTGGAGCGAAAGAGGGCCGCGGTCGAACGCACCCGCAAGCTGTTTCGGGAGCTCTCGCCGGAGGATCGTCAGGCGATCGTCCGCCGGCGCCGCGAGCTTGGCTTGCAGATCCTCACGCGCGAGTTGGCTGGGGCATCGGTTGTCGTGGTCGGCCTCCGGCTGAATCACACGCGCCTGCGCCCGTTGTTCGAGCAGTGGTGGCCGTACATGAATCGGATGAGCCTGAATCTGCAGCGCTTCGGCCAAAACACGTTCTCGCGCGCTGAGCTGTCTACGATCGAGACATTCCTGGAACGTGAGCTGGCCAAGCTGGAAGCGTATGTCGATGAGCAACAGCGGGTGGCAACGGCCTACCGCGGTCAGCGCCAGGAAGAGATGAAGGCCAAGAACGACATCATCTTCGAACCGACCATCACGCGGCCGTCGGTCGACCTCGAGGTGCAGGCGTACTCTCGCTTCGCCGTGCGGGTACTGCACGTCCTCATCCGGTTCGACAAAACCATGGATCAGTTCGACTTCATGGTGTGGAATGGCATCCGCGATCAGACCGACGTCAACGAGGAGGTGATGCGTTTCCTGCGGAAGTTCCAGCCGCTCGGCCTGCGCAGCTACACCACGCACCTGAAGCTCATGACTACGGTTCGGGGTGCTTGACACCCAAAGCGGAGGATATTTCGACAACTAGGGCGTCGACGGCACATGTGCCTCGAAGCGGGAGTTGGTCCCCTCACGTGGCACCTTCTCCGTCCTGGCCTCTGCCAGCTAGTGGCACTTGCTGGCACCAAGTCCCCGATGATTCCCCCATAGCCCTGATGGGGAGTTCATCGGGGCACATGCTGGCACTACGTGCCGGGCTCACGATATCAACCGAGACCCTTTGATGGCGCTTGATGAGGTATTAGCGGGGCTCAATCCCGCGCAGCGTGAAGTGGTGGAGCTTCGCCGGCATTGCGTCGCGGTCGCTGTACCGGGCGCCGGAAAGACGGCGACGATCGCGGCCAAGGCCGCGACGCTGCTCGCCGACCCCCAGGTAACCGTGGGCGCAGTAACGTTCAGTCGAGACGCGGCAATTGAGCTGCGCGACCGGATCCTAGCGCTTGCCGTGCCCTCCGCGAAAAAGCGCCTGCTCGCCGGCACCTTCCACTCGCTCGCCTACAAGCAGTTGCATCGTGCGTCCGGAAGTCGGATCGACATCGTAAGTAGTGGGCACCGCGTCGCGATCGTCGCCCAGGTGCTTCAGGACACTGGCATCGACTGGAAGATGGAAGACGCTCTTGCCGCGATCGAGCGCCTCAAGACGGTACTCGCTGCCCCCGAGCCTGGAACGGTGGATTCCCAGTTGTACGAGGCATATCAGGAGGCGCTGGAGCGGAACGGGAAAATCGATTTCCAGGACATGCTTCGCCTCTCGGTCGACGGCATGCGCCGCAATACACTGGACCCGTACCCCGTTACCCATCTGCTCGTGGACGAGTACCAGGACTGCGATGATCTGCAGGCGCAGTGGACGGCGGCGCATGCCGGCGCCGGCGCAACCGTGACCGTGGTTGGCGACGACGACCAATCCATTTACGGATTCAGGTCGGCACTCGGCTTTCGCGGTATGGAGCAGTTTATCAATCAGTTCGATGCCAAGACTGTCGTGCTGGGAAAGAACTACCGCTCTCGCGCGGAAATTCTGGCGGCCGCCGACCTGGTCATTCGGAACAACAAGGATCGGATCCAGAAAGAGCTGGTCGCGCACCGCGGGGCCGGGGGAACGGTGCATTTCCAGCGCTGCGATGACGAGTACACAGAGGCAGTGGCCGCAGTCGAGGCACTGGCGCCCTCGCTCCGAAACGGCGAAACTGCCGCCGTACTCGCTCGCACCAACCGAATTCTCGATCCCGTAGAGGCCGTCTGCCGGTCTCACGGCATCAGATATTTCAGAGCGGCGGGGAAATCGATCCTTGACCGTCCAGAGGCAGCGTTGTTTGGCACTCTGCTTGATCTCATCCAAAAGGTGTCGGGGTCCGGCGTGGATTCGCTGCTGAGTCACGCCGGGATCGGTAGTCATGAACTGATGCTGCTGCACAAGAAGCTGGGATCGACCTGGGATGGCACATCGGCGAAGAAGAAGGATCTCCTGGAGATGGGGCTATCGGAGGAGTCGGCCAACAAGTATCGAGACTTCGCTAAGCGAATGACAAACTGGAGATCTCTTTGCGAGCGGCAATTCCACTCTCTCGTGCTCGATGGGGTACGTGAGTGGATGTTGCAATGGGTCCTTTCCGACCAGGCCAGGCGTGCCATCAATACCACCTACGACGTCCTATCGAACCTCAATGGTCCGTTTTCGGAGCGTCTCGAGTATTTGCGCCGCAAGAACAACGAGCCGGCACCAGACGCATTGGTCCTGACGACAATGCACGCATCGAAGGGGCGCGAGTGGACACACGTTGCACTGATCCGGGTCGAGGAGACAGTGGTCCCCGACGACGGAAGCACGGAATCGGAAGAACGTCGCCTTTGCTACGTCGGCATGACGCGTGCGCGAGACACGCTGAGGATCAGCACCGCCAAGAAAAACCCCACCTCCCGATTCGTAGTTGAGGCGGGACTCGTGTAGCGAGAAGGTCGATGCCGCTAGGCCGCTCTTGTGAAGTCGGGCCAGACTTTGCTCAAATATTTAGCCTATGCAGCAGGAGGTATCTCCCTTACACCTCCCATCAATTCGCCAAAGCCGCCAGCTGATCATACTGCGAGCTTCAAGTCTTTGTGCTGCGACAAGAATTCCTTTTGGGCGACCTCACCTCGCAGCACAAACTCGTCAGCAGGAAGTTTGACCCTGGACAATTGAATCCCTTGCTTGCAGGCATCGCACCACACAAGCTTCCATCCGAAGTCCCCATCCTCGAAGCCAAAGTACTGACGACGAATTCCGATGGAACCGCAGCATGGACACTTTGTTGAAGCGTACTCATCGTCGTTCGAAGGAAGGGCTTTGACCCAATCCAAGTATGTCAGGGCGCTTGCATTCATCGGAACTGCTCCAACTTGCCAGAGTTGTTTTGAAGGTAGTACTGCCAGAAGCGTGCCGGCAACTGTTCACCCAGTAGGTGCACGCCGCGCCAACGTGGTGGGCGCCGTCGATGCTGCCCGTACCTCGGCATGGCACGAGGTTCACGCTCCGTCCACATGCGGGTGTTGGGCGGCGTAGGCACTGGCCGGGCATGAGGTCGGCGCCGGCACACGCGGTGCGCGCAGGCCTGTGCACCTCGGATCTGGCAGCTCATGCTGCAGATCGCATTATGTTGACCTTGCACTGATGGGCCTGTAGGCGCCGGGGCCGAAAGTCGAGCCGGCCAGAACACACCCGCCCCCTGCTTCTGTGCCAGCGCCGACTGGGCTGACCAGACTCTGCAGCTCCACCCTCAGAGGCCCCAGCAAGCGGGGCGGTTCGCGGACTCTAGACGTTCCCGCTGAGGATGAATGTGAGAATATCGTCCGCTGAGGGTTCACCCCACGTCCGATCCGCAAGCCACCGGAAGAAACTGGACTGCGCAAGTTTGCTGGGCTTTTTCGACGTTGGCAGGCGCAGATCTGCAGCCGCACACTGTTCGTTGTACTGGCTTATGAGAGCGCTCTGCTCATCGGGCGAGAGTTCCATAAAGTACGCTTGTGCATCTGGAAGGCGTGCGGCGATGTATTGGTCCTTCGCCTCCGCTGGCGTTCTTGCGCCTACAGCCTTTGGTGGCTTCTTGTCGACGCGGGTCTCTTCCACTGGCGAAGCTGCTTTTGCCCAGTCTTCTGTAACCGCTTTCCGGAAGTAAGCTGCCACGTTGTCCAGCGCCGGGACATTCTTCTTGCCAATACGTGTCTTGGTGTAGGCGACGGCCTGCCTTACTCGCTCCGCACCATAGGTGCGAGTCATCTTCTTGGCCTCGGTAAGCGGCACACCGAATTTCACAACCGCTTGGATCAAGTCGAGATCTTGTTGATCCTCCTCCGACGGCGTCTCCTTTCGCTTGATCTTGAACTGGAGCTCCGTCACTGAACGCCCATTCTTGTGCTCAACGAGTTCGATGAGGTGATCGGAAACGGCATTGATCTCCTCGATGCAGGGGTTGAGCACAGCGCGTTTGAAGATCTTGTACTCTTTGTATTTCGTCTCGCTCTCCTCGCGACCCAGGATCAGATTTCGGAAGATCGTCAAGGGAATCCGCGTAGTCACGCCAATCCGTTCGTACCGGACGGTGTTCTCCCAAAGAGCGAGGGAATGGGCACGCCGGAACAGTTTCGCGATGCGCATGTCGATCATCGCAAACCGCTCGGGGTTCAGGAGCTCCTCGGAAATTTGAGGTGCAAACGAATAGGACAGCTGCGACCCTGTGATTTTTGCGCCGGCGACAAGCGTCGAGCCGGTCCAGGTAGCAGTGCCGTCGCTGTTCAGCTGGTCCCAATCCACCACGGTCCGCATGAGCGATTTGGCCGTTTCCTTAATGTAGCCGGTGTCCTTGGTCGTCAAGCCTAGGCCAGTCATCATCTCCGGAATTGATATCTGGAAGATCGTTGCACTGTCGCTCTTGGCAAGCCGATGCTCGATAGCATTCTTGATCAGAGCATTGAAAAGACGGCGTTGCTGTAGAGACAGTGCGCCGCCGACTGGCGACAGGTGAATAGCCTGAACGGCCTTCTTGAATGGCTCTGGCACTTCGGGTTGCTGGAACAAGGCGATTTGCGCGCCCCTCTGACCCGCGGCTGGTTTGGACATCTAGGACCGGTGTAGGCGATGGATTGGTGAAATCTTAGTCTTCATTCGTTCACCTATCAAGCTCGACACAGGTACAGCCCCGCGCATGACCAGCGTCTTGCCATCGGTGCTATCCCATCTCGATTCGCTTTGCCCTAAGAATCCGGAACTTAGCCCCGTAACCTCACAGGGGGCTTCAGCTATGCCCGCCCCAAAATCCTTCACCTAGGCTTCGAAAGCTACCCAAATTCGTTCGCCTTTTGAGAAAATTGGCGTCTTAAACGTCACATATAGACCACTGGGACACGAAAGGTGAAGGTTTTTGGTTAGCTTTCGGGGAAAAAATCCGCGATGTCAGCGTTGCGTTCGCGGGTCAAATCGGCCGCGGTAGCAAAGGCAGGATAAAAGTGCGCCATATGACACCCAAAGGCTAAGGCGGCATTCGCTTTGCCCCATTTCCTTTCACCTTATGACATCCCCAAATTCGTTCACCATTATCGCATGCGGGCACGTAGTCGAAGCACTCACTCACATACGTCCGCCCCAAAATTGTTCACCTTTGGCATCCCCAATTCTGTTCACCTATGGCGCTATGACTGGCTTTTAGGGGGCTCTCCGATTCCAGCAGCCCCAAATCTCTTCACCTAAGCTCGTCCCCAATACTGTTCACCTATCGGTCGCGGCGCTCTGAGGGGCTTGAATTTCCAAGGATCTGCACCCCCAAAAAGCTTCACCATAAAGTAGCCCCAAATCTCTTCACCTCCAGACCACCAGGCAGAGCGTCAGCCGGCACCCCAAAAGAGTTCACCCTTCCCCCAAATCCACAGCCCTATTGCCCCATCTGTATTCACCATTTCCCCAAATCCCCAACCCTTTCGCCCCACCACTGTTCACCATATCCCTACTGCTGTTCACCTAACTAACCGGAAACCCTTGCTGGGAGCGGATCTTGGGCTGCTAAAGGTTTACCAAAGGGTTTACAGTGTGTAATAAAGCACTTAAACCAGCGCGTGTCTCATAGCAAGAGATTCCACACCGATCCCACCAGGTCTCAGCGCTCTGTGTAAGCACGACATGCACTGAGATCCATTCTTCGCTACCTGTTAGATCGCTCTACGAAGCTGCTGCTGGAAAGAACACCGGGAGCACTACACTGGCCTGGTTGTGAACCTGCAGCGGCTCTCAGAGGCTTCTTGCTCGACTACGGAGGTACTGGGTGGCTACGTGGCGACTGAGCAACGGCGTTACAGTCGCGTTGAGCCAGCACTGACGACGCAAAGCGCTTCTTTCACCAGGGCCAAGTTCTCCGGGCCGCTGCTGTGAGCAATCCGCAGAAAGCCAATTGTGTTCAGACTAGAACCAACTATGGTCGATTTGAAGTTGGCGCCACAGCCAACGTCACCACCACGTTAGAAAGACAAAAAGGGAGCAACGCCCCCTTCTTTATGGTATCTGATAGCTACCAGCTATCGTTTGTGCTTGGCTTCCATTGCTTCGACAGCACGCTCGAGCAATGCGCCAGCCGGGAGATTGAGAGCTTCCGCCAACGCGTTAAAGCGAGCAATCGTTTCCGCGGTGGCCTTGATGTTGATCTGCATGTTGCGCCCGGTCGTAAAGCGGCGCTGGCGCCGTGCTGGCGGTGCGCCGACTGCTGTCTCGAGCTTTCGAGCATCGCGGCTAACGAAGCCGTTTTCCTTGGCCAGTTGCTCGATAGCTTCCCGGTCAGCACGAGGCTTGTCGTCCCGCGGCTGAGGCTCGAATTCTTCGAGTGCCGCGTCAAGAGGATTTGCTCTGCTCATTTTCAGGCCACCCTTGCCGTGTCAGTTTGATCCTTGCGCAGAAATTGAAGAGCCTCGCCTGCAAACGCTTCAGCGTTCTCGATCGCCTTATCCACGTTCGATACCTCCGAGCGGCTAAGCCCGGATAGCGACTGCCGATATGAGAACATTGCCTTGAACGCTGCGCGTTCGTTCAACTCCGTCGTGAACATCGGAATTCCCGCCTCGGAGAACGATTGGCGGATATGAGCCGTATCACGGCTTCGAATCGCAACCGAGGTTCTTGTGAAGAGCACTGCGTAGGGGAGCTTATAGTCAGGCTTGTGCTTCTGAATCCCGCGTTCGTGGGCACGAATGAGGCGAAATGCTCGCCCGGCCTGCTCGGCGTCGAGTTGAGAACCTTGGGTCGGCACTACGACGAAATCCGCCTCGCTGATAGCGTGGGCCACGATGGTTGCCGCCGTTCCCTCGAGGTCGACGATCACGAAGGTGGATTCTTTGGAGGCCTCATCGATTCTGTCGGCAATGTCTTCCTCGGTCACATCAGACACCACTTTCATGGTTCTTGGTGCCGCACCGCCTTTGGCCCAGGTCTGAACGGGATGATTCGGATCGGCGTCGATAACCGTAACGTCACGGCCCCGCTCTGCAATTTGCGTAGCGAGAACCAGTGCCGAGGTGGTTTTCCCTGCTCCGCCCTTTGGGCTAACAAACACGATGGTTGGCATCGAAGTTCCTTAGTTGCTTATCTTAGCTGGTAGCTATCAGGTAACGAGGTATTCTGGTATCTGGTTGGTATCTATGGTAGCGGATAGCTATCGGATAGCCAAGGAATATCCGGTAGCTATCTTGGTACCTGATAGATACCAGGATAGCTATCACACTATCTGTACGATAGTTACAAGGTATCTGATAGCTACCAGTGAGTCGCTGAGCAGACGACTAACTAATTGAAAATTATGAATATTTTCCGTAGTAATGATACCTGATAGATACTAAATAGATACTATTAAGATACCTATGCTGTCAATCTCACATGCTTGGTAGCTATCGGCTAGCTGCATACCCATTAAACAGCGCCGGCCCGAGGAACGCGTTGCCGCCGCGATACAGGCCATGATGTGGCTACTTGATAGCTACCAGCTAGATGTCTTCCCAGTGACTGGCTCGTATGCCGCGTAGGGCATTGGCCCAGGCGAGCAAATCCGACAACGGTGCTTTATCGAGTCAGTTTGAATGGGCTAAAGCAGGTACCAGATAGCTACCTGCTAATAGCGGATAGGGACTGTCGGCGAGCGACTCCAGAGGCGGCGTGTAACTCGTCAAGTGCCCTTCACTACCAAGCACCGCAAGAGCGCACTGGCGCAGCGGTAGCAAGCATATCCTGCGGATAGCTGGTAGCTACTAGGTAGCTTAAATTGGAGTTCCCGATGGCACGCATTGACTTGGTGACTTCGGGACAGTCGCCTGGACAACCTTGTTTCTAGCGGCCAGTTTTCGTTCAGTCAAGTTCGATACCAGATAGCTACCAGCTAATCGAAGTGCCCGAACCTACGATCTGGTCATCTGGCACGGCCTCGTCAGTGCTTCCGAGATCAAGCTACCAGATAGCTACCGGCTAACCGGGGATGCGGAAACATTGCGGGTGAACCAGTGGGGGTGCATAACCAGTCAAGTTCTGTTCACTGTCAGCCAACAATTGATCGCCGTGGTTAATCAGCCTTAGGCAAGTCCGACTGATAGCTGGTAGCTACCAGCTATCCCATAATTCGAGATTCCAATGCAGCGCATTGGTCTCGGAAAGCTGGACTGCGAATCAGGCGTTCCCCTGCTTATCTCAATTCAAAGCAGATAGCTACCAGCTAGCACCAAGGGGCTGTGCCTCTGATCTGGCCGGTCGTCTGCGTTAGACCCGCTGGCGCCTGCGAGCGCAAAGCTATCCGATAGCTACCAGATACCAGAGAGCAGGGGTTGGCGGGCGGCAGTCAAGCGGGGGAGGGCGTTACGAATAACCGCTCGATTTCGCTTCACAACCAAGCGTCACTTGTGTCTTGACGCGTGCGCCGGCAAATCCGATCTGTAGTTGGTAGCTACCTGTGTGGTTGTGCGGGGTCTCGTTTTGGAACGTAGCGCAGACAACCTTGCTTTCACCATACCGTTTCGGTTTGGCGAGGGCCATCACCAACTGGCTACCAGCTAACTCGGTGGGGTCCGGGAATCGTCCCACTCGGTTGTGCCGGTGCATTCGCGTGTCTAAGCTACCAGATAGCTACCAGATAAGAGAGGCGTGAGAGATGAGTGGCCTCGCAGTGGGCTTAGCCAAAAGCGGGTCGATTTCCCTTTGCCGCGGGGCGCGGTTCATATCCCAGTGCACACGCAAACATAGCTGGTAGCTACTAGCTATCTGGCATGTCTCCGCTGCAGTACGCAGTTATATACTGAATTTTTCTGAATAACGCCGCCGGCTTCGTTTGTTGCATGTGGCACGCGGAACCCCGTGGTGTAAATGGCTTTTAGCCAGGGCGGGGGCAAACGCCTCGCTACCTAGTCGGAGGCTACGTTGCGCTGTCGGCCGGCCCAAAATGCCGCTGTCGATGACAGTTCGGGCAGAGGGCGGGAGGGTTGACTCGACAGTCGATCTGCACCGACACATTTCATTTTTCCGAATCAAAGAACCGCTTCATTGCGGCCATGCGGCGGGCATCCTCCGTGGTCACGTATCGCGTTGTCGTGTCCAGCGAAGCGTGCCCCGCGTTCTGCTTGACCGCTTCCAGCGGCGCGCCGGCCGCCAGCGCGTGCGAAATATGCGTGTGCCGCATCCAATGGGTGCTCGCGGACGCCAATCGCGCAGCACCGCGAGGGTCTGCAGGTTCAAGCTCAGCTGCGCACGCTTGAAAGAAGCGCTTGATCTGGCGATACAGGGTCGTCGCTGCGAGGCCAGCAGCTGCACCGGCCGAGTCCCGGCGGGCCCACGGTGCACGTTCCGCCTGGTCAGTGGCATGGCCGAGCAGCGCCACGCCTCCGGGTTCTCGGATGGCCGCTGGATCCGCAGCGAAACTTCGGGACTCCAGGTACCGGCCAAGCGCAGCGATGGAGCCGTCCGGCACCGGCACGCGGCGCAGCTTGTTGCCCTTGCCGAGCACCGTGAGCCACCAGCCTTCCTCTCGTTCGCCGGTTCCCGGCTGGGCCAGGCTCACCCATTCCAGATCGTTGGTCGTGACGCTGATCACTTCCGAGAGACGCAGACCTGTCGCATACAGCAAGGGGAGGGCGACCTGCAGGCGCAAGTTGGCGGATGTCGGCTCCAGTCGGGCGAGACAGCCAGTCACGAAGATCCATTGGTCCTCGGTCAGGCTGCGGCCCACATCCAATTCCGGCGCGGCGCTGCGTGGCACATGGATTCCCTGCCACGGATTGCCGGCAAGGTAGTTCTTGTCGTTGAGGTAGGTGTACAGGTTGGCCAGCACCCCGATCGCATAGCGTTGGGCGCGGGGATTGAGCGCTCCTTCGAACGGGCGCCACAGCGGACTCCAGCGCTCGCGGGAGCGCGGCGCGCACCAGTCCACCGGCGGCGCGGCGAGGAAATCCCGGTACGCCATGCAGTCATCGGTGTCCATCGAGGACAGCGGTTTGCGGCGGGCGAGCAGCGCCCACAGCAGGAAGCGCTCGGCCTCCTTGCGGTAGGCGCGCTGGGTATTGGAGAGCCAGTTGAGCCAGTCGAGTGGCCCGGGCACGGTGGACACGTCCCGCCGGCGCTCGCGCAAGCGTGCCACCTGGTCCGGCGGTAAGCCCTGTTTGGCGCGCAGCCAGGAGAGCACAGCCTCGTAGTCGTTGTGCGCGCTGATAAGGCACCGGGCCTGCGGAAGCCGGTAGGCACCGCTGCGCCCGTCCAGTTCGGCCGGCATGACGAGCTTGTCCAGCGGCACCAAGGCCGCATCGTTGGAGCCTCGCGGCACGACGCGGGCGAGTTCGTGGGCGTAGCGCCGGCGGCGGGGTACCGCCACATGGGCGCCGATCGTCTTGCCGAGGGTATCGGCATGGCTCGAGAGGAAGGCTTCGATCGCACGGGCCTTACCCGCGCCGATCCCGGGCAGGCCCCGAGCCCAGCCGCTGCCGAGGCCGTTGATGCGATCGATCAGGTCGGACAGCGTGCCCACGCCGGCGGCCTCCAGCCGCGTGGCCAAGGTGTCGGCCAGCCAGGCGCGGCACGCGTCTGCGGCCAACACCGACTGCGCGTATTTTCCTTCCAGCCAGTCGATGGCTTCCAGCTGCCGGCGCATCAGCGCGGCCCGCTTGGCCTCGCGCTCAAGCGCGCGGCCGAAGCGGGCCCGGTACGCCTCCAACTGCTCCGACTGGGAAAACCCGTCCAGCCCGGCCTCGGCCGCGAAATCCTCCAACGAGGGTAGCCCCTCGCCCGGGCGGCCAATCTGGCGAAAGTCGACGCGCACCAGGCGAGCCATGCCGTACCGCTCGGCGCGGCCTGCCGCCGCGGCCAACTCTCCGCGCAGCCAGGCAGTGACCCGGCGCACCTTCGGGTGGGCCGCGAATCGCGCGGCGGCTGCCTCCACTGCATCGGGGGCACTCGTTGCGGCCATCGCCGGAGCCTCGTCCTCAATCTCACCTTCCTCGGCCAGATAGCGTTCCCACATCGGGCGGGCGGGCATGCCCTGGACGATGGCACGCAGGAAGCCAAAGTGGCCGCGGTGCAGCGGCCGGCGTGTCACCGAGCGGCGCCGGCGGGGAGGCTGAGCAGGCACCACCAGTGCGAGGCTTACCGGCATTACTGGACGTCCAGGTCAATTGCGCTCAGCGCGCGCTCGAATGCGCGGTCGGCGTCTCGGGGTCCAAAAATGCCATCAGCGTCCTCAGGGACACCGTGACTGTGACCTGTAAAACTTCCATGAAAGTGAAGCAGGCCATTGAAATACGGTCCCGGAAACCCTGTATCGTGCAGAGCGATCGGCTTTTGCCAGTGCTTGCTTTCCGCTCGGATCAATACGGACGTTTCCTCTTCCAATAGCGCGACGCAGGCCCGATGCGCTTCGTCTATGCGAAGCGGATCCCGCAAGGCCTGATAGAGGTCGGGCCGCTTCAGTTTGAGCGCGATCAGATAGGCCCGAAGCATCTCCTGTCGACCGTTTGTCAACGCGAAGAGCGTGCAGCCGCGCTCGATCTCGCGCAGCGACAGGTTGAACAGCATCGCGCACGCCGAGAAGTGGTCTGCGAAATTGCCCGTCTGCAGGCCGAGGAGGCTCATGACAGATTCGACGAAGCGATGCATGGGGTGGGCGGTGTTCACCGTGCGCGCGCGCGTCTTGGGCAACCGCAATGACAGGTGCAGAAACTTGCCGAGATAGGCAGCGGCATCGGTCTCGGCCCCGTACACGCCCCGGATAGCCTTCTCCAACTGGTCCCGGTTCATCAGCAGCACGAAGACGAGGTGCGGCACATCAAAGAAATGCTTGATGCGCTCCAGCAGCGCCACGGCGAAGGCGGGCCGGCAGCGATCGAGCTCGTCCACCAGGATGACGACCGGCTTGCCGGTGTCCTGGAAAGTCTTGCGGGCGAACTCGGCCAGGATTTGCCGGAAGCCCGCCACGCTCTTCTGCTCGGTCTCCCACTGACCGAGCCGGCGTTTGACCCACTCGCTGGTGACGTCGCCGGCCTTGTCGCCAGCCTGCTTGGCGGCGGATGCGAATTCATCAGCGTCCACGTTCAGTTCGAGCGCCTGGTTGACTGCGCCTACCAGCGCGCCGGCGCCGACTGCAGTCGCCGCGACGTGGATCAGCGCCTTGGTGGCCGCCGGCAGCACCGTGCGCATGACTTTGGCCGCACCGTTCTTGACCTTCTCCGTGGTCGCCGCATCGGCGGCGCACAGCTTGAGGATCGCCGCGGACAGCACCAGGAAGGCGTCCTCGGCATAGTCCTGCCCGAACGCGTCGATGAACGCCACCCGGTGGTCCTCCAGCTCGAGGCTCTTTGCCCAATGGCGGCCGAACCAGGTCTTGCCCTCGCCCCACGGCGCGTCGATGGCGACGACGGCGCCGACCCGCAGGCGCTGCAGGTAGGCGGTCAGGCGCTGTGCGACGGCCTTGCGTTGTAGGAGGTCGCCGACGAAAGGGGTGTCGATGGCATCCAGCGAGGGGTGTTGCAGGAGTACGGAGGGCGAGGCATCGGTCATGGGGAACCCCGGTCAGGACGAGCTCGCGCGGCCCGCCAGCCCAGCGCCGGCGCGGTGCGCACGCGAATGGGTCACATTATAGGCCGGCCATCGACGGCGACGCTAGGCCATGCGTACCTTATTTTCGCACTACATGATAATAAGACTTATCATGTAGTGCAAAAAGTGAATTTCTACTTCAGGAAATACCAAGTGGTGCCGTAAGAGTCGCTTTCCACAACGTCATCACGACAACGGAGCGCGCAACCATGCACACGCAGATCATCCCAGCCCATGATTGGTTCTTTGTTCATCCGGACGTGCGGGCGGGGAACCCGCCGACGGTCTGGCACTTGGCTGCCTGGGGGCTAAGGGAAAACGGGCAAGTGGAGGGGTTGGTGGGTGCGGGCGGAGACGAAGCTGGCGCGGGCGTGACCGCGAAGCTGACGCCCATCCCGCCCGTGTCGGGCCAGTACCTGCATCGTGACCAGCTCAATGAGGTCGAGCGCGCGCAACTGTCCAAGCGCTAGCCAGAGCGTCGGCAACACGCTGGCCAGGGCGGAGGCGCTGGCCACGGCGTGCGGCGCGACGCGGTGAATGGCCTGAGCCCCTGGCCATTGCGTACGCCGGATCGGGCGGACCAGGGTATCGAGCAGCACGGCGCTTGCGTCGTCGACCACGGCCGGCTCCAGCAACTCGTCGCCCGAGGCCGCGGACAGACCGGTGGCCTCGGTGTCCAGATAGAGCGTGCGGCCTGGCCGCGCGCTGCCGATGAGCCCGCGCAACTCGGCGGCCATGCTGTTGTCGCACAGGCCGTGCCGGTTCAGCGTGAGGCGCTCGATGTTCTGGCCGCAGCCTGCGCAGTCGGCATCGGTGATCGTGAGCGCGGCCAACTGGGCCGGGGACACGGGCCGCGTCTCCCGCATTGGCACGCATCGCGCGGGGTCGACAAGTCGATGTGCGCGCGGCGGCGATGGCCCTGCACCCGCTTCGCGGGCGGCTGGTTCGGTGACGGCTTGGGGCGCAGTGCCCCCAGCGCCGTGCGGCTGAGTGCGGCGTCGTTAGCCATGGTGTGTCTCGATGGGAACGCTGGTCCGGCGCATGGCCGTCTCTTTCCTGCAGCCGGCGCTCATTGCAACTCGAAAAACCGGCTCTGGATGCCATCACGGCCGAACGCGCGGTGCAACTGCACCCGCAGCTCCTCGAGCAGTGCGTTGCTCTGGGCGCCGTCGAATTCAACAGGATCGATGAACCAGGCCGGCAGCGCCAGCGTGTCCTCTTGCGTGGCCACGCCCCAAGCCGGATGACCGCGCGCGTCCTGTAGCGGCCGCTGGCCGCGCACGCCCACCAGCGTGATCGCGAACTCATATGGCCCGGCCACACCGTGCCGCTGGAGGCCGGCCAGCCAACGCGGGAGAAGCCCGGTCGCATCGCGTTGCAGCCACGGCAGCACCAGCCCCGGATTGCCTCCGATCTGAGGATCCAACATCCGGAACGCCTCTAATACTCCGCGGTGGAACACTTGCACGTAGGTCAGCCAACCCGCCTCACCCCCGTGTCCTTTGCGGATCACGCCGTCGAAATTCGGCTGTGCGGCACGGCCATCATTCTCCGGCGGCGCGAACTCGGGGGCGGCCGTGGCGCTCGCCATATCAACAGGAGTCGTCGCGCCCAGTGGGTGCAGGTGAATAAGCGCCGCCGGGCCCGGCTGGATGGGCAGCGGCAACCGGCCAGCGTAGTAGCGCGCAATGCGGTCGTCGCGGAAGGTTTCCCACGCCCGCGTCGCCTGGTCACGCGCCGTAAAGGCTTGTCGTAGCCCGTGCATGTCGTATTCGGTGTTGCGCGCGTCGGCGCGCACCATGAAACGGCGGCCACCGGCCGTACGGTGGGGACCGGTCCAGCTCTGCGGCACGCGAATGCCGGCGATCCAGCGGCCGCCGTCGGCCGGCACGCACTCGATGCGCACGCCGGCTAGCCGGGGCTCGAGGCCACCCTCAATCATCTGGCCGATGCGCAGCCGGAAGCCGTCGGCGTTGGCAAACTGGATGCCCGGCAGGCCGGCGATTGCGCCGTCGGGATCTTCTGCCACGCCCAGGAGCAGCCAGCCGCCACGCGCGTTGGCCATGGCACACACGTCCTCGATCAGGCCACGGCGGTGATCTGTGTTGTCGGCATTGAAGTCGGACTTGAAATCGAGCTCGACGGATTCGCGCGCGCTATTGTCACGCAGGGCCTGCAGCGTTTCGTGATTGAGAGTCGTCAGCATCGATCGTCACCGCTCCTGGTGTTGTTGAATGGTCGTTCACGAGGACTGGCAGCCCTCAGGGCTGGCCCTCGCTCGCGTCCCAGTCCGGATTCGGAGTATCCGGCACGCTGAGGGATGCATAGTCGTCGCAATCTGCCCAAGCCTGCTCTTTCGTCCTGCGGTAGGGCTGTTGCGCCTTGTAGTAGCCTTGGGCATTGCCTGTGCCAAGCTGCATCCAACCGTACAACACGGGGTCTTGATCGACGACCATGTGGACGGAATAGCCTTGGCGTTTCAGTTCCTTGATGCGTTCTGGACTCGGGCCTCGCTTCTGTGTCGTCATATTGCGCGCTCGCCTAGTCGATGATCTGGACGGCCAGCTCGAAGCTGAACGGATCTTGCCGGCTGGCGTCCCATGTCGATGTGAAGGTGCCGATGGTCTTGATGATCAGCGGCAGCGGATAAGGATGGCGTCCCAGGTCACTGCTGGCTTTCATCAGCTGTTGTAGGGATTCTGGCGTGATGCCGAACTGCTTGCTCACCTCCGTCGAAACCTCATATCGACCAGGCGTGCGCATCCCGGCGGCGGCGAGCGACGTCAGTGCCGCCAACTCGTCTGCGCTCAGCCGCAGATCTGTCAGGCCGATATGGTCGGCAGTGAAATGCGCCAAGCGCTGCCCCTCGCGGACCATGCCAGCGGAATCCAGCATAAGCCGCCTTTCCTGCAACGCAGCGTCGATCGCTTCCGCGATCGTGGCGTGGTCATACCCGGCGCTCCGCAACGCCTCGCGCAGTGTGCTGAGCGGCATACCGGTGCCGCCGAACGCCCTGAATTCTTTGAGGACTGCGCTGCTATCCAACATCGCTTCGCTCCTGTTTGTCATGACTGTTCTGGAGGCCGGCGCCGTACCTCTCGCAAGGCCCCAACTACTTGCGCACCAAGTAGCCAATGATCCCACCCGTGGCGGCAGACAGCACTGACATCGCCCACTTCTTTTCTTCGGCGGTAGCCGTCGGCGACGACAAGGTGCTGTAGCACAGACCGACGATCAAGATGACGAAGCCAATCGCGACCGCGAACAGGGCAACATCCTTGAAGAGCCGGACCCGCCGCTCACCAGCCGTTTCCTCCCGTTCAACGGAGACACTGTACTTATGGTTCGGTGGTGGGGAGTTGAGGTCGATTGTGCTCACAGGCCAATGATCTCCGTTTGCATCTTCTCGCTCTTGGGCTCGACCAGGCCGATTTTCAGGCCGCGCTGTTTGCCGTCGCGGGCAGTCAGAAATAGCTGCAGCGCCTTGCGAAGAATCTCGCTCTTGTTGCTTTCCGTTTCGGCAGCTACACGATCAATCTCGCGATTGAGATCGTCCGACAGGACGACATTGAAGCGGACGCTCATGATCTACTCCTTTGCATGCGTGTTTGATGTGTTGTTTATACACCTTTTTGGCGCATTCGACAAACGGAGCCGACTGTCTTTGGGGCGTCGCAGAAAACGAGATGGGGCGCGCACTCGTGGCGAGAAGAGCGGACGCAATAGTCTGATCTCGCCGACGCAGCTTGCTGTACTCGTCACCTGAATAGCCATACCAAATGGCTAGCTGGCGCCGGGCAGTTCACGGGCGAGTGCTTCGCAACGAAAGTCTCATACATAAGGCCAGCGCCGCACGTCGACTGCGGCGGAAGCCAAGATAGTGCGCTAATGGTCCCAGGGCTGACGGGGGGGCGGGGCGGCTACCAGTCTCATGCGCTGTATGAATATACAGTGCCGTCATGCACACGGTAGCCGGCAGGGAATGCTGTTTAACCGGTTAAACGGATCTCTTGGAGAAAAACGCTAGTTGAAGATATTAATTATCTCAATACTCAATTTAATCCTTATTTGGTAATTATAGATCACTTTTCGGTTTGATTTACGAAACCGTTCGGTAGCGGTAGGAAATCGCCCGACGTCGCCAGCCCCCAAATTTGCTCAAGCCTCTCTCCTGCGGGGTTGCCAATAGGGCTAATCAAATGGCGCCGGCGCTCACGTTGTCCCCACGGGTTCATTCGTATCCATGGCATGTGGCAGTGGCGTTCCGTGCAGGCTCGCGTATTCCCCGACACGGGCGGGAGCAGCTACCACGAAGCACCCCGCCTCGATGTTGGCCAGCCCGGCATCGAGTAAGCGGTGGAGGTCGGCGCGCAGCAGGATGCCGTCCGTCACCGTGTTGTGCATGCGCCAGTTTCGACCTGGCAAGTGTGCGGCATCCAGCGCCGCTTTCACCGTTGTGCCGGATACCATGCATCGCCAGCCATACTGCGTGCCCAGTCGCTGGCGAAACGCCGCCTGCTTCAGCCGACGTTCCACCTCCACGGTCACGGTCTTGGAGGCCGGACCTTGAGATGGGCCAGGCTGCGACAAAGCGGGTGTGGGCTGCCCTGCTGCGAGACTGGAGAGATCCAGATCCCGTGCGGTGACCACCGACACGCAGTCCGCGTCCGGTCTGTTGCGTGTTTCCTCGAACCAGAGTGTGGGCGACTTGGACTTGCGGGCGCGTACCGGCCAAGTGGCCAGCTGCTCGTGATAGGCGGCAGCCATGCCATCCATCGTCAGCGTGACCCAGTTGCGCAGCACGCCGCTAGCCATGTGGACCAGCAACGCATGGGTTGCGCCGAGCGCCTTCACGCGCGTGACCCGCAGGTCCACCAACTTCAGAAAGCGCGCGTCGGGAATGTCGGTGTCTTGTTCCCCAGTGAATAGCCCAAACTGCACCGCGCAGAAATGCTGAGTGCCGGTCCACCCGACCTTGAGCCAGAAACGCACCGGGTCACCCTTGGCTGTCGTCGCCGAAATCAACTTCACCTGTCCGCGCCGTTCCATGCGGATATCGGAAAAGCCGCTTCCGGTGAGCAGCGCCGGCACCAGTTCCAGCACCAACATCTCGTTTTCGTAGGACTCCGGCAAGCGCGCCAGCTTCTTGGACATGGACTCCCCCTTTTTCTGAAAAATGCTCGCAAACGCTAGCCCAGGGCGATCACGCAATTCGTTCGGTGCCCCGTGACGTTCCCTTCACGACATCCGCTGGTACAGTCCTTCATGCATTGCCACAGTTGCCACGTACCGCGGAGTCTTCAGGCCCCCGCAAGGTGGATCAAGTAGATATTTGGCCAGTATGGCCTGCGTCACGAGCTCGTGCCACAGTACGCTGAGACAGTTTGGTGCATAAGCACACGTTTGAAGGAAAACGCCGCCTTCGACAGGAACTCGGCGTCTCAGCTACGCTACTGCAACTCAGTTGCCTCTTGCGGATTTGTGAAACTCAGCCACAATCGGCTCCTTCACAATGCCATTAGGAGAAAATATGGCGGGCTTTCGTATTGAAACCGAACCGGACCTCGAAACCGGCCTGTATCGGAATGTGGTCTACCAGGGCAACAACCCGAGCCCGCTGGTGGTCGGGCCAGCGACCTACGCGACGAAGGAGGCTGCGATCGCAGCCGCGTTGGAAATGGTCCAGCGAGCAGTGCCGTCCCAGACTTTCACGGCTACGCGCATCTACTGACTCCGCACATTGAGGCCGCCTCCGGGCCCCTTTTTTGACACGGCATCCATGCCGATAACTTCTATTATCGGTATGGTGCTGTTCTTGGGTGCTCAGGAGGCAGATATGTGCTATTCGGCAAAGATAGCAGCGGACCTTCGTTGGCTGGAACGAGAATATGGCGCCACTCTGAGCTTGCCCCTGTTCGCCGAGTTGTTTGGGCACCTGAAAGCCGGAAGTGGATGGCAAAAGGTGCCCAAAACGATGCGGGCCAGTTTCCAGTCCCCTTGCAACGATCTTGAACGCGAGATCGCTGGACTGATCGGGGAGGGCCAGCGAGCACAGGCCAGTTTCTTCGAGACAGAACTGTTCAAACAACGGTCCCGCCTAGCCTCCGCAGAGCATTCTCTTGCCGTCAAAGCAACGAAGAAAGCCGAGAGCGACAAGCGTATTGCGAGCGAGAAGATCGCCGCGGCCCAGCGCAACCTGGTAGACCTACAGCGCGTCGAGCAAATGGACTCGGACTCCAGAATTTTCCCCGGCTACTACGCTCCGGTCATCGTTGCGAATGACGGCCAGCGGACGATCGTGCCGATGCGCTATCGGTGCCGGCTCCCCGGTTGGACGGAAGCGATGGAGCGGCAAAAGCCGGGCACCTATAACGCTCGCATGGATAACCTGGAAAGAGCCTGGGGAAGGCTCTTTGGCGTGCAGCACGGAGTTCTCGTCGCCAATGCCTTTTTCGAGAACGTGACCCGCCACAGGATGGAGCATCGCGAGCTCGCGGCAGGGGAGAAAGAACAGAACGTTGTACTGGAGTTCCAGCCGGAGCCCCGGCGGCCGATGCTGCTAGCGTGCCTTTGGTCCTTCAGCAAATCGGAAGGGGAAGATCCGGACCTATATTCGTTTGCGGCCATCACCGATGACCCGCCGGCGGAGGTTGCCGCCGCGGGCCATGATCGATGCATCGTGCCGATCAAGTCCGAGCATCTCGATGCTTGGCTCAACCCGAAGCCGGGTGACCTCGCTGAGGCATACGCGATCCTGGCCGACCGGACTCGCCTTTTCTACGAGCATCGTTTGGCAGCAGCTTAGGAGAAACGCTTATTCCTTGATCAGAAAGCGCTCGCGCTTCTTGTCTGCGATCCACGCCGGTGCGCGGCCGCGGCCGCTCCATTCCGCACCGGCTTTGGGATCGCGATACATGGGGGGAACCTTGGACTTAGCGCCGGCCGCCCCGAGTTTGCGAGCCGTTCCGAAGACCTGCTTTACTGTCAGTCCATACGTTGCGACTTTCTCCCGCACGTCGGCAAGGACGGTTGCCAACTCCTCTTCACGTGCACTTTCAGCTTTGGCTTCCAGCTCGAGGATCTGTGCCTTAAGGTCTTGGTATTTGCTCGTTGCCATAGTTTTGCGTTTTGCGTTGGAAGTAGCGCCGGATTATACGGAACAGTGAGGGTTGATGAAAACAGTGAGACCGGAGGGCTTGTCTTTCGGCCTCGCTCACTGCGCGGAGATAGTCGACCCATAGCAGGCAAACATGGTGGAGTCGGTTGAACCCTAACGCGTCCTGAGGGCGGGTGTCAGGGAGTGGAGTCAGTCGCTGCATTGCTTTTCCGTTCTATTCATCGGCGGCCTGGTCGATCTTCTGACCGATATAGCGCAAAGTGCAGAAGGTCCCCAAGCCGATGAGGCCCGAGCCCGATCCAACACCAATCGCAAGCGACGCCCCAAAAAGCATCAGCAGCCGGTCGGACGCGCGCAACCACTCTCCCAGCGAGACCTGCCCCAGCTCATCTAGCGTGGCGTCTTTCAGCCGAATGGGCTTAGCCGTGCTGTTATTTACTTCCATCGCTCTGTTCCGTGCAGTTGTCGCTGTCAGCCAGTTCGCGAGCCTGCTGATTCAAGTCGGCAATGGCGCGGTGTGACAGCAGCACTTGCAGGTCGGTGTCACCGAGCTGCGCGCGCAGCATGGCGATGGCATGGGCCGGCGTGTTCATGCCACCCGCACCTGGAATGAAATGCAGGTGGAGTTCCACGCCGCAGCGCGGGCAAGCTGCCTTGAGGTATGGCAGATCGGACCTTGGCTGAGCTTGCCGGATCGGGGCAGCAAACTCGCGCATGCCACCCGGCAAGGGATGCCCGGAGACCCTGCAGCGCAATTTGGCGAGCATTCTGTTCATGTTCACATCTTTGATGTTACGGGCTACCGGCACCGGTGCGGGGCGCTAATTCGCGCCAGATTCTAACGATTACCATCGGGCTCGTCTTCAGTGAAGCCGATTGCCCACTGGGACCCATGATCGAACAGGTAAGCTACCAGTGCCCTGTGCTTCTGGATGCCGATGGCCGTTTTGCGTGCCTGCCGGAAATCGGGATAGACCTTGGCCAAGGCTGGAGTGCGCGAATATTCGTAGATCATGACGCCCGGCTGTGACTCCTTGGCCGTGACTACGAACTCGTCGCTGCCAGGAAGGTGGACGACATAACCAGCGAACTTGCTCGAAGGCGGGAAGCCCCTGCGCGCCTGTTGCTTTTCCGTGATTAACCACGAGTGTAGTCGCTCTTCAGCGTGTTGTCGGCCAGCCGACACCTAACGCTTGTGGCCAATCGAGATGAATTTCTCGAAGAGTTCGAGCACGCCTTCCCGAGTGATGTTCTTGCACTTACACGCGCTGATGTCGTCTGGCATGTACCAGACCCGTTTGACTAGGGGATAACTGAGCAGCGTGAGCAAGGTTGTCACGTAGAGTGGCATAGGGCCGTCCGGGTAGCTGTCAGCCCACCAGCGGGACAGGTAGCTGATTCCGCCCAGTGCTCCAGCGGGAATTTGATACCCATACCCAACTGTGTTGCTGCCCCTATTGGCACCATCGTCATAGAGATTGCCATTGTCATCGACGCTGTAGCCACTGTAGCCCAGCATTTCGTATTCGAAGTCCGCCGGATCAGAGAGCCACAGAATCTCGGAATCCCCCGGCATCAATGTGCGAAGCCGATTGGCAAGAAGATCCTTGACCTCGCTAAACTGGGCAGGCGTCAGCGCTCGATGGAATTCGACCTTGATCTCACAACCAATGCTCATCGCTTTTCCTTGTCACACAGGCTGTTTCAGCACGGCCGCGCGATACTGCGAGCGCAGGAGCAGATCTGGAACCGGTGCAAGGACCTCTGCCATGAACTGAAGCTCGACGCACGAATCAATCCCGTGTTCCCGCGCCGCCCGATCATATGCGACCCGCGCGGTCTCCAATTGCGCTTTGTCACCGGCCGCCAAGCCTCTGATCGCAGTGCGTTCGGCAATGGTGAGGATCGTATTCATCTTTTTCGAGGTATCAAAACACTGTGGGTCGGATACTGCCTACTTCCATCCAGTGAGTCGGCTCGTACCCTTTCTCTCTGGCGATCTTCCGCGCCTCGAGCGGCGTGATAGCGCCCTCCAGGTCGATATGGTCAGTGCCATCCTCGACTGCGACGCGGAGGTAGAACGCTTTCGACGGATGGCGCCTTCCAACCTCTTTGTCCATCACGACAACTTGGGCCGGGAAATCGGTCGGCGGAGTTGCTTCAATGATTTGCATGGAAACCTATTCCTATTCACCCTTCCACCACATCAAATCGCCCGCCATCGGCTTGGACAGTTCGTCTTCAGTCAGCCGGCGCGTCCTAGACGCAATTTGCTCGAAGGCTGCTTGCTCGTCCTGGTTCAGTGGGTGGATCTTTGGGGGATTCTCCGCTGCTGGATTCCGTTGTGCCGGGGAGTCCGGCGGATTCTCTTTCGTGTGCATCATCAAAGTCCTTTGCCCTTTCAATAGCGAATAGCGATGGCGTCTCGCTTCGCGGCGTCCGTTGCCTTTTTGTTGTCACGGCTACGCTTCGCCTGGGCCTTCTTCACCGCCTTGTCGGGCGACGACGCTTCGATCTGGAAGATCTCGCAGAGCGCGTAGTCCGGGTCGCTCGGCTTACCACCATAGCTCCATGTGCCATTCGGAAATCGCACTACAGTCCATACTCGGTCCATCTCAATCCTCCGTTCCTATCGTACTTCGCGGAACATCGCGGGCCCGCCGATCAATCCGACGGTCACGAACGTGGTGCGCCCATAGTTGCGCGACTCCTTGCGAACCTCATAACCATCCTCATCATGGCCAATGCGCTCGATGTGCGATGCCACCGAAGCGACCTCATCGCGAACTGCAGCCATGTCGCGCATCACCAATTCGCTCGGAAGCGACCGAAGGCATTCCAATAACGTAGCCATTTCCTTTTCCGTTGCGTCAGTCGTTGTCCGGGAAGGTTTCGCCGAACCTGGCGACGAAGTAGGCGCGCATTGCCGCGATCAACAATGTTGGGCCAGTATGTCCGCTGGCAACGTCGATATAGGCGTCCTTTCCACCATACCCGTCCATGCCGGGAGCGTTCGCAGTCCAGATCTGCTCCGAGTTGCCGATGAACTCAACGCCGCTCCACGTCGCGATTCGCTCGCGCTCGATGATTGGGCCGCCTTGCGCCCAGTTTTCTGTCGGGCGGTAGTTGGCGGCATCGCGAATCGCGCGTGCGTGGTCCGCGCCTTCGGCCCGAGCGACCCAATAGTCCAGCATCGCACCGGTCAAGTCTGATACTTTCATTTAAGCCTCATTGGGATAACGGCACACGTGCGCGGGCCATGACGGCAGTGTATGTATAATTAACGTTGCGCGCAACGTTTATTTAGTTCGATCAGCGCCGCTTCTATGGCCGCCCGATCCGAGCTGTAGCTCTCCGTCAGGTTGGCAAGGGCGGTCGCTGCCTCGGCCGACAGCCGTAGGCGGTTGAGAATGCGCCCACCTGATTCAATCAGCGCGGCATCCAGGCCTTTCACTCGCTGCGTCGGAGTTTTCGCTTCGCCGGTGGCGGGGCGTCCCCGGCCACGCTTCGTTTCTGTCATCTGTTCACCAGTAGGCCGTCGCAATGGCCTGGTAGTCGGTTCATGGTTGCCCACCGCACGGGCAACGATCAAACAACTTTTCCTATTCAACTACAGCGGTTGCCCACTTTGCGAACGTTTCAATGCTGCACTTACCGTGCGTCTGGCCACCGCGTCTGCTATTGGTCTGAACAAGAAATCCGTCCGTGCTCCATGCAACCAACTTGCCGCCGCCACGGCTATCCGATTCCACGATTAGTTCGACCTGTCGAAAGTAGTTTGGACGGCGTGAGTTCATGTAACAACGGCCCTCTACGATTTGCTCAAGCTCCATAGCGGCATTTCCTAGGGTAGGTCTCAACGAACGCCAGTTCGTGCCGCCGCTTCCGGGCCTTGCAGGGCTCCTGCCTGTCGCGACTGAAGATGGTGAGCAAGCGGAGCTCTGCACCACAGATCTCACAGCAGGCATATCCGGTATTGTTCATACCCATATTGCGGCTTCCGAATCAGTGCTGGACCGTGTTCATGTCCAGCTCATAGAGAAACCATTCCTCAGCGAGCCCTGTCATCACGACTCCGGTGTCGACCGGCGCACGACCATGCCGATCAATGCCGAAGACGAGTCCCACCGAGAAGCCGTCACTCGGTTCGACAACCATGCCGTCCTGGCCGGGCCGAAGGTCGCTATCAGCCTTTACCCGAACGAAGTCGCCGTTTCTCAGATCTCGCGTCATTGATTTTTCCGTGGGTTAGCCGACCCGACTCACTTCGCATGAGTGACCGGGAAATCGCTTCGCCGCCAGCACCTCGGCCTCACGCTGGTTCTTGGCCTCAACAATGTCGACGATCGCCAAATCCTGGGGTCGCAACGGTGTCCCATCTTCAGACACTGTCTTGTTCTCGGACCAGAATTCGTGATATGTCTTCGCCATCCCCGGTCGGATCGCGGTGATCTTATAGGTTGATTTCGCCATTCCTTCTCCGTTCAAATGCCGAGGTGGCAACTGCCGCCGAGGTCCTGGCGAATCGAGCCGTCTCGAATCATCACCAGGACAGGCCGTTGGTCAATCTGCGACGCCGCCCCATTCTTCTTCATCACGTAGCGTCCGAACTTCCGATCGTAGGACAGCGATTCGCCTGCCTTCATTCGATCCACGATCTTCCGTTGTGCATTGCTGAGCATCACCGCTTTCCCTACCGATTTTGCCGAACCCAACGCTCAGCCCGAAGTCCTTGAAGCCTATCCCCATTAGGGAGAATGATCGCGAATCCGGCGTTATGCGGATTTGGCGACGGGAAGTCGCCGTTAGGTGGAAACTGCTTTACAAGGTGGTGGGCCAGTTCCTTCGGTTCGTTTGCTTCAAACAGTACTTTCTTTCCGAGAGTAAGTTTGAAGCCATTCTCGTTAGAGGTACCTTTGCTTTGAGGTTCAACGACTTGGTAAAGATCGTCCTTGGGGGAGTTCTTCACGCCGGTCGCATTGAACCAGCTTACCTCGTGTCCGTTTGGTCCGTGCGTCCGGAATACGTACATCGGGGCGTCCGCTCTATCGGCCGCAGCTTGAGCCTTCTTCAACGTCTCTTCCATTCCGTACTCCAGTTGTTTTCCGTTCAAATGTCGCTGTCCGCCAGCTCGCGAGCCTGCTGATTCAAGTCGGTGGCGGCCCGGTGCGACAGCAGCACACGCAGGTCGGTGTCACCGAGCAAAATGTAGTCGTCGGCCAGCTCAGTGCAATTTGCCCTTTCGTCAGCGACATGACACTGTTCCTTGACGTTATGCCAGTGCCGGATGCGGCTTCGCCGCGCGCGTGCGGTCGCCAGCGTCCCAACGCTCCAGATGCACTGCGCACTCGCTACAAACACCCACGGTCGCAGCGTAGTCGACTCGCAGCCACCAGCATCCGGACTCACACGCTTGATAGTCGTGGCAACCACAGCCGATACAGTGGGCTACACGTGGCACCTGGTGGTATTTCATGTCAATGCTTCCTTTTGACGATGATTCTATGTGCCGGCCCGGCCAGCATTCCCGCTTTCTATTCCTTAAACCCAGCGTGCCCCAGGTCGACGTTCAAGCTACTGTCCGTAGCATCTTTCCCAACATACTGCTTCGCCCATGCTCGGCGCTGACCCGGCGACCTCGTTTTGCAGGCCCGCTCATGACGCCGCTTCCACACCTTGCACAACCCCTGCATGTCACGGTTGAAAATCGTGAATAAGCGAAACTCCGCGCCGCAGTGTTGGCATGAGGCGAAGCCGACGTTGTTGAGTCCCATGCGATCTTTTCTGTCGTTACCAGCTCAGGACGCACCGCCGACTGCACCCGGATCACGCATCCACATGGCGAGGGCTTCAAGTTCGTCAGCAGTGTAATCGCCATCGAGCCGGACTCGTTGTAGGCCATCTTCGCGAACCCGGACGAATTCAGTTTCGATGTACTCGACATCACTGCGGATGCGGGTAGCAGAGAGCTGTGTGGTCGGAATCGCGATAAGAATTGCCCTCGCCCGCTCAGGTGTCATCGTGCTCATGGTGTTTCCCTTGTCGCCGGCCACGCCGGCCTTTCCTATTCTTCCAATGGTGCCAGAATCCAGGTGCCGTGCCTCTCTTTGTAGATCTGCACGCGCTCGCAGGCCAACTGTTCGTGGAGCCAACCTGGCACTTTATCGGACAGATGGGCAGTCACGGCATCAGTGGCATTGAGCAAATCGCATAGCGACACCGCAATAGCTTCGCGCTGCGCAGGTCGTATGAGGTCCGCGCGAGATGGCATCGCTTATACCCGCCCGCGAATTCGGTCGAGGGCCGCTGCGCCGTTTTCGAGCAGAGCGCTCGCTAGGTTGTGGACAGCGTGCGCCGACAGGTTCTCGGTCGTCGCCGGCACGGCGAGCAGGAAGCACGCGGCCTCACGCGCCTGGCGCTCTTGGTCCGGTTGCGCCATCGCGGTAGCATCAGGGTCCTGCACGAAGAGGAAGCCGTATTTGCGTAGCGAGCGCACCGCCACCGAGAGGTTTTCGGCCCAGCGCTCGCGTTCAGTGTCGATGGTCTGATTCATTTCATTTCGCGGTTACGTCGCCCTCAGAACAGGGACCGACCTTTGTCGATTACCTGCACCGTGCCACCAGCCTTGACCAATTCGCACTGCAGGGCGGTGGACATAACGGACATGCCTTTGCCTGTCGGCCCGATCACAACGCTATGGCCAACTTCTGCGCCGTGGGGGTCGAATTTGAACGGGGTCCTTGTTTCGCAGTTGCTGGAAATCGTGTCGGCAACCCGCTGCTTCTTGTCATCAGTCATCGTTGTTGGTCTTCCATGCGCCGGCCTAGCCGGCTTTTCCGTTCTATTGCTGGGCGGCAGCGGCACACTCATCGCCGTCGCGATCCAAGTCTGGTTAGGTGTATATCTCGTAGAACTTGAAGCCTGCCCGTTGCGCGATCTCCATCTGCACGGCCTCTTGGGCTTCGCGCTCGGCGCGGCAGAACTCCATGAAGGGCACACCCAGCAGGCCAGCTTTGCGTGCGTCGTCCATCCGCGCTTGGTAAGCGGCGTAGGTCGGGTGCTGGCGCACCTCGCGAACGGCGGCATCGCGGCGTTCTTGGGTTGCCGTCCTTGCTTCTTGGCGGATGACTTTGGCAGCCCTGCCAGTGTGGCGGGTCACGCAGACACAGCCATAGTGGACGATCTCACCACCTACCCGCTCGACGGCGAACGTGCCTTTGAGATTGGCCTTGCCGCAGCAGTCGCAGGTGGTAATCGCTTCGTCGTATCCGAGAACCTTCATCTTGCACCCTGTGATCGGCTTGTAGTTAGGCTCGCTTCTCGTAGTCGTCGGCCAGCGCATCGCAACGGTCATGCCAGGTCGTGTCGCCTTCGGCCGCGGCGTTACGCAGATGGTGAGCGGCATCCATCCATTCACCGGCGGTGACAGCCTTCCAGACCAGTTGCATTCGCGTGATCTGGTCGTCCGGGCAGGAATAGAGGAGGTCGTTTGCGGTATCGGCTGTTGTCGCCGTCAGCGGCTTGTCGGTCAGATGGTTCATCCCGTCCCCAGCCACAATGCGTCCAATAATGATTGCCACCTCTCATCTCCTAGCGATCCTCGGCACACCCACGTCCGACCATGAGATAAGTATCGTCTATTTATGTTTCCCGGTCAACATATATTTTTCAGGAGCTGGTCGAGTGCTGTGCCGAGGTTCTGTAGGCCGTGCTTGTCGCGATAAGCCTCCAGGCGAGCCTTCGTTTCCCCATCCACAGTCAGATCGAGGCGTACGCGGCCCGACTCCGCTTGGCGCTCTCGATGAGCGGCCTTACCTGCTCGGAGTTGTTCTTGCCGCGCGTCCGGTGTGAGCGTTGCCGGTCGGCCAGGCCCGCGCGCTGTCATCTTCGGTGCTCGGGTCATCAGATAACTCCGCTCACAATTGACCCCAGGCGGACAGGATCGCCCGCAATCATTCGTTTAACGGCTGAAAGGCTCGAAACTCCAATCAACTCCTGAATCAGCTTGGGGGACAGGCCCTTTCTGTGGAGGGACACTGCAAACGTTCGGCGCGCGGTGGTGGCGCTGCCCTTGGCAATCCCTGCTTGTTGGTGCAATCGCCGAAAGACCTCTGTTAAGGACTCGCACGAGTAGCTCACCGCACCAGCCGGCGTTATGCGGCGTGTGAAAGCAAAGGGCGCGCCGTCGCCTGCGAGAAATAGCGGGCTCTGGTGATCCAAGCCGCGGTAAGCGGCAGGGTGCGTTGTGATGGCATGCCGCGCCGCCAAGCGATATGCCAGGTACGCATCAACTGCCGCACGCACGCTAGGGCTCGACCAATGAAGCGGCCGAGCTTTGCCATTGAAGGCAATCTCCGCGCGTACCTTTGACTCCCGTACCACGTTGCCATCGGCACTCAAATAGTCCGAGACAAGCAGTTTGGCGCATTCATTTGGTGTGATGCCTGTGCCATAGGCAACGGTCAGCAAGGCGACATCCCGCTCTCTGTTTTGCCCTGTAGCCGCCGCCACTTTGATGGCATGGCGGACCTCGTGATTTTCAATCACTCCCGACTTTGGCATCCCGTAATACATCCATATCCGTTTATATTACGAGATAGTATGAAGATCACCTCGGACGAAAGCAATGGGCGAGGGCAAGCCAGAGCCAAACCTCGGAACTACCGACCGGCGTGCTAGGCGGTTCAGCAAAAGTCGCGGCTGCTGGTTTCCAGACGACCCAGCAACGGCGACAGATCCACTACCCGCTGCGCCACCAGGTGCCGCACCTCGCCTTCGCATTGCCATTGCCCGAAGACGCCGGCCAGCGTGGCGCTCAGCACTTCCTTGCGGAACCGCTCGAAGACATGGGGCCAGATGATGACGTTGACGACACCTGTCTCGTCCTCCAGCGTCATGAAAATGACGCTGTTCGCCGTGGCAGGGCGCTGCCGTACCGTGACGATGCCGGCCGCCCGGGCGGTCTGGCGCGGCCGGTAGGCGGCCAGCTCGGCCGCAGCCACGAAGCGACGGCTGGCCAGCATCGCGCGCAGCAGCGCCAACGGGTGGCGTCGCAGGGACAGGCCCATCGCCCGGTAGTCCCCGACGATTTCTTCGCCCTCGGTCGCCGGCGCAAGCTCGGCTGGCGCCTCCACCAGGTCGGCGGGACGCAACAGGTCCTTGTCGGGCACCGCGGCGGCGGCCTGCCACAGGGCCTGTCGGCGCCCGCCGGTGAGCGAGGCCAGCGCGTTGCCGGCGGCCAGCACCTGCAGGTCGTGCCGATCCAGGACGGCGCGCCGGGCCAGGTCTGTCGCATCGGAGAACCCACGGATGGCGCGTGTCTCCTCAATACGCTGCGCCGACTCGCGCCGCATGCCGCGCAGCAGGGAAAGGCCAAGGCGCACCGCAGGTCGATGGCCTCCGTCCGCAGCCTCAAGGGCAGAGTCCCAGCCGCTAATCGACACGTCCGCCGGCAGCACCGTCACGTCGTGGCGCTTCGCATCCTGCACCAGCTGAGAGGGGGTGTAGAAGCCCATCGGCTGGCTGTTCAGCAGCGCGCAAAGGAACGCGGCCGGCTCATGGCATTTGAGCCAGGCCGAGGCATAGACGAGCAGGGCGAAGCTGGCGGCATGGCTCTCCGGGAAGCCATACTCGCCGAAGCCCTGGATTTGCCGGAAGATGCTCTCGGCAAACTCAAGATCGTAACCGCGTGCGAGCATGCCGCTCACGATGCGTTCGTGGTATTGGCCGAGGCCGCCTTTTCGCTTCCACGCCGCCATCGCCCGGCGCAACTGGTCGGCCTCGCCGGCGGAGAAGCCGGCGGCAAGCATGGCCACCTGCATGACCTGTTCCTGGAAGATCGGTACGCCGAGCGTGCGCGACAGTGCTTTTTCCATGTCCGGGCTGGGATAGGTCACTGGCTCAATGCCTTGGCGCCGGCGTAGGTAGGGATGGACCATGCCGCCCTGAACCGGGCCCGGGCGCACGATGGCCACCTCGATCACCAGGTCGTAGAAGGTGCGTGGGCGCAGGCGCGGCAACATCGACATCTGGGCGCGCGACTCCACCTGGAACACCCCGATGCTATCGGCCCGGCAGAGCATGTTGTAGGTCGCCGGATCTTCAGGCGGGATGTCCTGCAGCTCGAAGGCCTCGCCGCGCCGCGCCGATACCAGATCAAGCGCGCGGCGAATGGCCGACAGCATGCCCAGCGCGAGCACGTCGACCTTGAGCAGACCCAGCGCATCCAGATCGTCCTTGTCCCACTGGATCACGCTGCGGTCGGGCATGGCGGCGTTCTCGATCGGTACCAGGCGTGACAGCTTGTCCTTGGCAAACACGAAGCCGCCCGAATGCTGCGACAGGTGACGCGGGAAGCCAAGCAACTGCGTCGCCATGCTGGCCCAGCGCTGGGTGAGTTCGGCGTCGGTGTCCAGCCCGCATTCGGCAAAGCGTAGCAGCAGGTCGGCCTTTCCATCGAACCAGTGATGTGCCTTGGCAACGGTGTCAACGATGGCCGGATCGACACCCAGCGCCTTGCCGGCCTCGCGCAAGGCGCCGCGGGGGCGGTAGGTGGCCACCGCCGCGGTCAGGGCGGCGCGGTTGCGCCCGTACTTGCGGTACAGGTACTGGATGACTTCCTCGCGCCGCTGGTGCTCGAAGTCCACGTCGATATCGGGCGGCTCGCCGCGCTCCTTCGAGATGAACCGCTCGAACAGCAGGTTGCCGCGCGCAGGATCGACCTCGGTGATGCCGAGGCAGTAGCAGACGGCCGAGTTCGCGGCCGAGCCGCGTCCCTGGCACAGGATGCCGTTCGATCGCGCAAAGCGCACGATGTCGTAGACCGTCAGGAAGTAGGGCTCGTAGTGCATCTCTGCGATCAGGGCGAGCTCGTGCTCGAGCTGCGTCTGGACCGCGAGCGGGATGCCCTTCGGGAAGCGGCGATTCGCGCCGATGTAGGTCTCGTCGCGGAGGTACTCGGTCGGGGGCCGGCCGTCGGGCACCAGTTCTTCCGGGTACTCATACCGCAGCTCATCCAACGAAAACTGGCAGAGGTTCGCGATGTGCACGGATTCGGTGAGCAGCCGGTGTGGGTAGACGTTGGCCAACCGCAGTTGCGAGCGCAGATGCTGTTCAGCGTTCGGCGTGAGATCGTAGCCACACTGAGCCACGGGCTTCCCCAGGCGGATGGCGGTCAGCAGGTCCAGCAATGGCTTGCGCGAGCGCACGTGCATGAGGACGTTGCCTGTGGCCACCAGCCGCAGGTGGTGATCCGC